>JAGVSZ010000348.1 GCA_019137045.1 Betaproteobacteria bacterium | reverse complement strand
GTACGGCGCCGGGAGCCTCTCGACCTTCGGCGCGCACGCCTGGGACGCCGTGCTGCTCCTCGAGCGCGCGATCCCGGGCGCGCTGAAGAAGGCGAAGCCCGGCACGCCCGAGTTCCGCAAGGCGCTGCGCGACGAGCTGGAGAACGTCAAGAACCTGGTCGCGGCGCACGGCACCTTCAACATGAGCGCGCAGGACCACCTCGGGCTCGATCAGCGCGCCGCGGTCATGGTGACGGTGCAGGACGGAAAGTGGAAGCTGCTGCCGCAGCAGTAAGAACGTTGCCCGAACGCGGCTAGAATCCGAGGGCCGGGAGGCGCTCCTCCCGGCCCTCGTTGCGTATAGGAAGGAGGAGGGGGAGGGTCGCGGCGCGCGCCGCGGGGGCTCCCTGCGTCGATGAATTTCGATATTGCGCTGCTGCTCGCGCAGGACGGCCTCACGAACGGCGCGATCTACGCGCTGATGGCGCTCGCGCTCGTGCTCGTCTTCGCGGTCACGCGCGTCATCTTCGTGCCGCAGGGCGAGTTCGTCTCCTACGGCGCCCTGACGCTCGCCAGCCTCCAGCTGGGGAAGGTCCCCGGCACGGCGCTGCTCCTCATCTGCACCGGGCTCGTCGTCCTGCTGATCGACGGCTACGGCGCGCTGCGCGCGGGCAGGCTGCAGCGCCTGCCGCGGATCGTGCTCGAGAACCTGGTGCTCCCGCTGGCGCTCGCCGGACTCGCGTGGTGGGTGGCGCCGCAGAAGCCCGCGCTCTGGATCCAGGTGGCGCTCGCGCTGGCGCTCGTGGTGCCGCTCGGCCCGATGCTCTACCGGCTCGCCTTCCAGCCGCTGCAGAACGCGAGCGTCCTCGTCCTGCTCATCGTGGCCGTCGCGGTGCACTACGCGATGACCGGGCTCGGGCTGCTCTTCTTCGGGGCCGAGGGCTCGCGCACCCCGGCGTTCAGCGACGCGCACTTCGGCGTGGGCACGATGAGCGTCTCCGGGCAGAGCCTGTTCGTGATCGGCGCGTCGATAGCGCTGATCTTCGCCCTGTACCTCTTCTTCGAGCGCACGGTGTACGGCAAGTCGTTGCGCGCGACGGCGGTCAACCGGCTCGGCGCGCGGCTGGTGGGCATCAGCACCACGCTCGCCGGGCGGCTCACCTTCACGCTCGCGGCCGCGATCGGCGCGGTGTCGGGGATCCTGGTGGCACCGATCACCACCATCTACTACGACTCGGGCTTTCTGGTCGGACTGAAGGGCTTCGTCGCCGGGATCATCGGCGGGCTGGTCTCGTACCCGGTCGCCGCGTTCGGCGCCGTGCTGGTCGGGCTGCTCGAGTCGTTCTCGTCGTTCTGGGCGAGCGCGTTCAAGGAGGTGATCGTCTTCACGCTGATCATCCCGGTGCTGCTGTGGCGCAGCCTGCGCGCCCGCCACCTCGAGGAAGAGGAGGAGGAGTGAGGCCGCGCGCGGGCGCAGCGCGTTGGGAGGCGACGGCGTGAGCCGGCCGCGCCTCCTGCTCGGCGCCTTCCTCGCGGCGCTCGCCCTCGGGCCGGCCTTCCTGCCGGAGTTCTACGTCACGCTCCTGAACTACATCGGCCTGTACAGCCTGGTCGCGCTCGGGCTGGTGCTGCTGACCGGCGTCGGGGGACTGACCTCGTTCGGGCAGGCCGCGTTCGTCGGCCTGGGCGCCTATGCGACCGCCTACCTCACCGTGGCCTACGGGCTCTCGCCGTGGCTCACGCTCTTCGTGGGGTTCGCGCTGACCGGGTCGGTGGCGCTCCTGCTCGGCGCGATCACGCTGCGCCTGTCCGGGCATTACCTCCCGCTCGGCACCATCGCCTGGGGGCTCAGCCTCTACTACCTGTTCGGGAACCTCGAGTTCCTCGGCGGCCAGACCGGCATGACCGGGGTGCCCGGGCTCTCGATCTTCGGCTTCGCGCTCGACACCGGCCGGAAGTACTACTACCTCGTCTGGGTGCTGGTGATCGCGGCGGTGTTCTCGGTCCAGAACCTGCTCAACTCGCGCCCGGGCCGGGCCATTCGCAGCCTGCGCGGCGGCGGCGTGATGGCCGAGTCGTTCGGCGTCAACACCGCGCGGCTCAAGATCGTGATCTTCGTCTACGCGGCGCTGCTCGCCAGCCTCTCCGGCTGGCTCTACGCGCACCTGCTGCGCTTCGTGAACCCGACGCCGTTCTCGCTCAACATCGGCATCGAGTACCTGTTCATGGTGGTGATCGGCGGCGCACGGTTCGTGTGGGGCGCGGTGGTGGGAGCCGGGCTCCTCACGATCCTGAAGGAGTGGCTGCAGGGCATCCTGCCGCGCATCGTGGGTCAGGCGGGCGAGTTCGAGACCATCGTCCTCGGCATCCTGCTCGTGCTGCTGCTCCAGCGCGCGCGCGAGGGCCTGATGCCGTTCTTCCAGCGCTGGGTCCCGCCCGCGCGCTGGGTGAACGCGCCGCAGTCGGCCGCCGCGCTGCCGCGGCGCGAGCGGCCGGCGCCGGGCGAGACGCTCCTCGAGGCGCGCGCGGCGCGCAAGCAGTTCGGCGGGCTGGTGGCGGTGAACGACCTCTCGTTCACCATGGCGAGCGGGGAGATCCTGGGGCTGATCGGCCCGAACGGCGCCGGCAAGTCGACGATGTTCAACCTCATCACCGGCGTGCTGCCGCTGTCGGGCGGCGAGGTCCACTTCCGCGGCGCGCGCATCGACGGCCTCGCCTCGCGCCAGATCGTGCGGCGCGGGATCGCGCGCACCTTCCAGCACGTGCACATCCGGCCGACGATGACGGTGGTGGAGAACGTCGCCATCGGCGCGCACCTGCGCGGGCGCAAGGGGGTGGTGGCGGCGGCGCTGCGCCGCGAGCGCGCCGAGGAGGCGACGCTCCTGCACGAGGCGCGCCGGCAGCTCGAGCGCGTGGGCCTCGGCGAGCACCTCTACGACCAGGCGGGCAGCCTCGCGCTCGGGCAGCAGCGCATCCTGGAGATCGCGCGCGCGCTCTGCGCCGACCCGGTGCTGCTGCTGCTGGACGAGCCGGCGGCCGGGCTGCGCTACCGCGAGAAGCAGGCGCTCGCCGATCTCCTGCGCCGGCTGAAGGGCGAGGGCATGAGCGTCCTGCTGGTCGAGCACGACATGGATTTCGTGATGAACCTGGTCGACCGCCTGGTGGTGATGGACTTCGGCGAGAAGATCGCGCAGGGGCTGCCGCGCGCGATCCAGTCCGACCCGGCGGTGCTCGAGGCCTACCTCGGGGGCGTCGAATGAGCGCGGCGCCCCTCGCGCTCGAAGTGCGCGACCTCTCGGTCGCCTACGGCAAGGTCGAGGCGCTCCATCACGTGAGCCTGGAGGTGCCGGCCGGCTCGATCGTGACGGTGATCGGGCCGAACGGGGCGGGCAAGACCACGATGCTGAACGCGGTCATGGGGCTGCTGCCGGCGCGCGGCGAAGTGCGCTACGAGGGCGCCGCGGTGTCGCAGGTCGAGGTGGAGGCGCGCGTCGCGCGCGGCCTGTGCCTCGTGCCGGAGCGCCGCGAGCTGTTCGCCGAGATGTCGGTCGCCGACAACCTCGTGCTCGGCGCCTTTCCCCGCCACCGGCGGCGCGACCGCGCGATCGGCGAGGACCTGCAGGCGGTGTACGAGCGCTTCCCGCGCCTGCTGGAGCGCCGCGAGCAGCTCGCCGGCACGCTGTCCGGCGGCGAGCGCCAGATGCTCGCGCTGGGGCGCGCGCTGATGGCGCGCCCGCGCGTGCTGATGCTCGACGAGCCGAGCCTCGGGCTCGCGCCGCTGATCGTGCGCGAGATCTTCCGCATCATCGCTGAGCTGCGCCGGACCGGGGTGTCGATCCTGCTGGTGGAGCAGAACGCGCGCGCCGCGCTGCAGGTGGCCGATTACGGGTACGTGCTGGAGACCGGGGAGATCGCGCTCGAGGGCCCGGCGGCGGCGCTCGCCGCGAACCCGAAGGTGGTCGAAACCTACCTGGGGTTCTCCGCCCGCCCGGAATGAGCCCGGGCGCGGCCCCGCCGGCGCGCGGGCTCGCGCTCGCGCCGGTGCGCCGGGTCCCGGTCGCCGCGCCGCTCGGGTGGCTCGCGCGCGGCTGACGCGACTTCGTGCGAATGCCCGGCGCGAGTCTCGTCCACGGTGCGCTCGTCGCGCTCGGCGGACTGGCGATCCTCGCGGTGACCGCGCGGTTCCGGTACCTGCTGCCCGGCGCGCTGTCGGGTCGGCCCGATCCTGGCGACCGGCCTCTACGAACTGAGCCGCCGTCTCGACTGCGTGCTCGCCTGCGGCATCCGCGGCTTCAGCGCGAAGCAGGTGATCGCCTGGGCGATCGTCTGGCTCAGGTAGCCTGACCGCGCACCGCGGCCGCCATCGCGCGCGCGGCGTCCCCGCCGTCGCCCTCGAGCCCGGCGACCACGCCGGCGCGGTCGGCCGCCGGGCGGTTCTGGCTCACCTTCCACTTGCCGAGGAGCCGCGCGACCGGCAGCTCGATGCCGACGATCGCGGCGAGGAGCTGATCGACGTAGTCGCCGGGCGCGTCGCTCACCTTCCAGGGCGCGGCGCGCCGCGCCTCGTGACGGTCGGTGAGCCGGGTGACGAACGCGCGCAGCCACGCGGGGTCGTCGATCGCGCGCAGTCGGCCGTAGGCGTGCACCGCCACGTAGTTCCACGTCGGCACCACCTTGCCGCTCTCGCGCTTGGTCGGGTACCACGAGGGGGTGACGTAGATCTCCGGGCCCTGGAAGAGCACGAGCGCGTCGCCCGCGCCGTCGCGCCACACCGGGTTCGCGCGCGCGACGTGCGCGCGCAGCGTGCCGAAGGGCGCCGGGTCGGGATCGATCTCGAACGGAACGTGATTCGCCTCGAGGCCGCCCGCGCCGGCGGTCACGAGCGTGCCGAGCGGGTGCGCGCGGATCAGGCCGTGCAGCACGTCCACGCGGGTCTCCTCGAAGTGCTTGGGCAGGTACATGCGGATCTCGCTGGGGGAAGGGGGCGGGGTGGACGATCGCACCGCCGGCGTTCAACGCTCGCCCGGTGCGGGACGCCCGCCGCGGACGGCGCCGACGACGGCGGCGATCAGCGCGACAAGCGGGCCGACGACGAACGCGCCGGTCATCACCGCTTCGAGCGCGCGGTCGTGGGTGTTGCCGGAGAGCGCGTGCACGAGCAGGGATCCGACCACGCCGCCGGCGACATAGCCGGCGATCCCGTAGGCCAGGGCGAGGGCGAGCCGTCTCATGCGGGCCTGCGCGGGCCGGCGCGGACGGCGGTCCGCGCCCGTTTCGCGGCGCGAGTCACGGATCCAGGTCGAGCACCGTGTCGAGGCCGCGGTGGAGCCCGACGAGCGTCGCGACCTTGCGGATCGCGAGCAGCGCCCCGTCGACGTAGGGGCGGGCGCTGCTCCCGGAGTCGTGCCGGAGCGTCAGCTTCTGGTCGGGCATCCCGAAGATGACCTCGGCGCTGATCACGTAGCCCGGCAGGCGCACCGAGTGCACCTGGGACCCGGCGACCGTCGCGCCGCGCGCCTCGCGCGGGCCGACCGTGCTCGCCACGGGCACCGTCGGCGCCGGGGCGCGCACCCGCCCCAGGCGGAACGCGAGCTCGCGCGCGGTGCCGCTCGGGGCGTCGACCTTGTCGTCGTGCGCGTAGTCGATGATCTCCCACTGCGGGATGTACCGGGCCGCGGTCTCGGCGAACTTCTGCAGCAGCACGACCGTCAGGGCGAAGTTGCCGCAGGCGAGCACGCCGCGGCGCTGCCTGCGCGCGAGCGCGTCGATCTGCGCGAAATCGTCCTCCGCGAGGCCGGAGGTCCCCACCACCACGTGCGCGCCGCGCTCGAGGGCGGTCAGGACGTTGGCGCGCGCGGTGTCCGGTTTCGTGTACTCGACGAAGACGTCGCAGGGAGCGGCGAGCGCCGCGGCGGCCGAAGCGTGGATGCGAGCGGCGAGCCGCGGCTCGTCCAGCACCTCGCCCAGGACGCGGCCGGCGTGCCGGCGCGCGACCGCGGCGACGAGGTCGAGATCCGCGGCCTGCGCGATCCCGCGTGCGAGCGCGGAGCCCGCCCAGCCGGTCGCGCCGGCGAGACATACCTTGAGCGTCATCGATCTTCCTTTCGGCGCCTGCCCGTCCGGCCCCCGGGGCGACTACGCGGCCCGGCTCCGGCGAATTGTCGCCCAACGCCTCCGTCGGCGCCGCCGGCCGGGAACGATCGCCTCGAACGCGCCCGCCGCGCCAGGCATTGCGCCGTCAACGCGCGCCGTGAGCGGCACCTTCGTGCCGCCGCAGGGCGGCGAGCGCTTCGCTCGCAATGCGCTCGACGAGCGCGTCCGCACGCTCGATCGAATGGATCAGCCCGGCTGCTTCGCCGAACCAGACGCCGGTGTTCTCCGGGTCGCCTGCGGCGAACGCCTGGCGATAGCGCGGCCCCTCCACCGCGACGTTCCGCTCCAGCTCGTCCTCCCGCCCGTGCCAGCGGTCGGTGAACGCGTTGCGGCGAATCCGCGCAGTGAACCCCTGCGGCCACGGGATCTGCCGCGCGATGTCGGCAACCCGCGTGCGGATCGTCCCGTCGCCGTTGGTTGCGACGATCGCCTGATGATGCCGTGCACCGACCAGGGCTTCCGCGCAGGCCCAGAACCGCGTGCCCATCAGCACGCCGTCGGCGCCGAGCATGAGCGCGGCGGCGAGCCCGCGGCCGTCCGCGATGCCCCCGGCGGCGAGGAGCAGCGTCGCGGGAGCGTGGGCGCGGAGGTAGTCCGCCGCCTCCGGAACGAAGCTGATCGCGCCGCGCAGGGCACCATGGCCGCCGGCCTCCGTTCCCTGGGCGACGACGGCGTCGGCCCCGACGTCGACGGCATCCATGACGTGCGCCAGGTCCTGGCACTGGCAGAGCAGCCGGGCCCCGGCCGCGCGGATCTCGGCCGCGAACGGCCGGGGATCGCCGAACGAGAGCATGACGGCCGCGGGCCGGTGCCGCAGGACGTCGGTCAGCAGGGAAGGCGACTTGCGCAAGGACCAGGTGATGAACCCGACGCCGACCGGTTGCCCCGCGGCCGCGCGGAACTGCTCCGCCAGCCAGGCCGGGTCGCCGTATCCGCCGCCGATCAATCCGAGGCCTCCGCCGCGACTGACGGCGGCCGCGAGCGCTCCGCCGCCGGCGAAGGCCATGGGGGCCGACACGATGGGGTGCCGGAGGTTCCAGGCGCGCGTCAAACGGGTCGCCAGCGCGGTCACGCGGTGCTCTCCAACGCCCCCAATGCAGTCCCGAGCGTGCAGGCCAATGCGCTCGATGCCCCGCCACGCCGAACCCGCGCAGCGATCCGGGCCCCGGCCCCCCCGGATTGCCGCACCGGTCCGCTGCCGCTCAATCGGGCTTGATGTTGAGCGACCGGATCACCTTGGTCCAGCGCGTGATCTCGCTGTCGACGTAGCGCGCGAACGGATCGGGCCCCATGAACTCGGGTTCCGCGCCCTGGGCGCGCAGCGCGTCGGCGACGGTCTTGTCCTGCAGCGCGCGCTCGGTGGCGAGGGCGAGTCGGTCCACGATCTCCCGCGGCGTGCCGGCGGGGGCGAAGAAACCGGTCCAGGTGGACGAGATCACGCTCTTGTAGCCGAGCTCGGCGAAGGTCGGCACGTCGGGCAGGGCGAAATGGCGCTTGCCCGCCGTCACCGCCAGCGGAACCAGCTTGCCGGCGCGGATCTGGGGCAGCGCCACCGGCACGGTGTTGAACATCATCGTGATCTGTCCGCCCAGGAGGTCGGTGGTTGCCGGCGCGCCGCCCTTGTAGGGGACGTGAACCAGACTCACCTTGGCCTCGGCGGCGAAGAGCTCGCCGGCGAGGTGGAGCGAGGTGCCGTTGCCGGCCGACCCGAACGTGAGCTTGCCCGGTTCCTTGCGTGCCCGCGCCAGCATGTCGTCGACGCTCTTGATGCCCGAGGCCGGCGTCACCACCAGCACGTTGGGCACGCCGGCGAGATGGGCGATCGGGACGAAGTCCTTGCGCGGGTCGTAGGGCAGCTTGGCGAACAGCCCGGCGTTGGCGCCATGGGTGGCGGAAGTGCCCGCGAGCAGCGTGTAGCCGTCGGGCGCGCTCTTCGCGACGATCTCGGAGCCGATGTTTCCGCCGGCGCCGGGGCGATTCTCGACGACGATGGACTGGCCGAGCTCCTTGCCGAGCTGCGGCGCGACGGCGCGGACGATGACGTCGATCGCGCCGCCCGCGGCGAACGGGACCACGATGCGGACGGGTTTGGTGGGATAGCTGTCCGCCCATGCCGGGGCGGTCGCGACCAGGACGCCGCCGAGCGCGCACGCGAATCGGCCGGCCAAGCAGGAGAGTGGATTCATCCGGACATGCTCCAGGGGTGGATGCGGGGAGCGCGGATCTTAACAAACCACACCGCGGCCAACCGCACGACCTGCGTGGACCGCGCGTCGCTCGTGCGAGCGCGACTCCCGTCGTTTCCCTGCGGCGGCCGCGATGCTCACGGTCCGATCACGGGCGCGCCACGCTGTGCGTGCAAGAGCGGCGCCTCGCGCCGCGTCGGCCGCGCGAGCAGCGCGAGCAACCCTGCCAGCGAGAGCAGGTCCTCGCGGTTGTGCTCGAGGATGCGCGGGAGAGCCGTCGCGTCGCCCCGCTGCAGCCACCGCTGCCACGCGGCCGGCACGTCCGCACCCGGAAGGTCGTCGGTGCGCGCGTAGCCGAGCGCGCGTTCCTCGGCAGTGCGCAGCCGGCAGTCCGGCCATCCCTCGCGCAGTCGCCGCCGCGTGACGTGCAGCAGGTCGAGGTGCGACGGTTCCTGGTCGGGTCCCGCAAGCCCCGCGAGCCGCGTCCGCGCGCGCAGCAGCGGCAGGTCGAACGACTTCCCGTTGAAGGTGACGAGGCACGCGTGCGCCCGCAGCGCCGCGTTCAGCGCTTCGAGCAGCCCGCGCTCCCCGCCGAAAGCGGTCATGAGCAGCTGGCGGACGTGCAGCGCCTCGTCGCGGACGCCCGCCAGCCCGAGCACGAACGCCGCGGTCCCGGTCCCCCCGGCGAGGCCGCTGGTCTCGGTGTCGAGGAAGAGCAGATCCCCGGCGTCGATCCCGGCTGCATCGGGCAGCGAGCGCCGCGCGCCTGCGGCCAGTTCGCCCGCGCGCGCGATGCGCGT
>JAGVSZ010000374.1 GCA_019137045.1 Betaproteobacteria bacterium | reverse complement strand
ACCATTGACCCGGATCAAGTCGCGCGGCGTCCCCTGCGCGCGTAATCTCCGGCGGGATTCGATCTGCAGGGGGGCAGATGGCATCGTCGAAGCGGTGGCCCGCGCGCGTGTTCGGACGCACGGGGCGTTGGGGGATGTCGTGGGCGGTCCTGGCCGCCTTCGCGTATCCGGCGGGCGCATATGCGTGTCCGCCGCCGACGAACGAGCAGGTGCTCTGCGTCGCGTTCACGGCGGTCGAGCTCCCGGTGCCCATCTCGCCAGGCACGGCGCTCGCGATCGGCGTGGTGCTCGCGATCGGCGCGGCGCTCGCGCTGCGCCGTCGGGGGCGACTCTTGGCGAGCGTGCTTGCCGCCGGCCTCGTGGCCGCGGGCGTGGACCCGGTCGGCGACGCCGCGGCGGTGCCTCCGCCGCCGACGCCGCTCGCGCTGACCTCCAGCCCGGCCTCCCTGACGGTGGTCAATACGACGGGGAGCCCGAATCCGTATTACGTGGAGGTCAGCAATCCGCACCGGATAGGCGTGAGGATCGATCTGATCACGCTGACGCCGGGCACGCCCCCGCCGCCCTCGTACACGATCTCGCCGGGGGGAACGACCTGCGCGGTCGGCATGACCCTGGCCAGCGGCGGCACCTGCCAGATCGAACTCGTCAAGCCGAGTACCTGATCGCGCCGGCGGGCCGTAGCGCAGGCCGCCGCGACAGCTTCGCCGTCCCGGCCTCCTCCCGGGCCGGACGGGTGCGTCGAATACGCAACAACCGGCGGCACCGTCACGCTCCGGGGCCGGCGAGGATCCCGTGCCGCCACGAGCCCGTGTATCCTTCTCGCTGCGCCGGGCGGTCGGCGCGCTAGGCGGACGCGCTTGCTGCGGCTCGCGAGGAGGGCGAAAACAATGGGATCCAATCCTAAGGTCGAACAGTTGCTCCAGCGCTACTCGCCGGAACGGCGCGAGGCGCTCCGCAAGATCCTCCTCGGCACCGCGATCTACACGGCGCCGGTGATCGCCTCGTACTCGATGCAGAGCCTCGGCGGGGACGTCCAGGCGCAGATCGCGTGCTTCAACCAGACCGCGCCCGGCAACTGCGCCGCCCCCGTCCCGGTCGACTCGGGACTGGGCCTCGCCGCGGCCGCCGGCGCGATCGGCGCGGCGGGCGCGTTCATGCTGCGCCGGCGCCGCAACCGCAAGGACCGCGACGGCGAGCGCTGAGCGCACCGCTCCGTCGCGCTCCCGCGCGGCTCCGGCAACCGCCGGGCCGAGCCTGCGGACCCCGTCAGCCCCGCGGGGCTGACGCGCGGACCGGAGTCCGTGTATCCTCGAGCCTCACGGGGACCTGGGCGCCGGCGCGCGAGCCGCAGCGTCCGCATACGGCGAAGGCATCCACGATGGGCTCGAACCCGAAGGTCGAACAGCTGCTCCAGCGCTACTCGCCGGAACGCCGCGAGGCGCTCCGCAAGATCCTGCTCGGGACGGCGATCTACGCGGCTCCGGTGATCGCCTCGTATTCGATGCAGAGCCTGGGCGGCGACGTTCAGGCGCAGGCCCTCGCCTGCAACCAGACCGGTCCGGGAGGCTGCGCGCCGGTCCCGGTCGACTCGGGCCTGGGCCTCGCGGCAGCGGCGGGAGCCATCGGCGCCGCGGGCGCGTTCATGCTGCGCCGGCGCCGCAATCGCAAGGATCGCGACGGCGAGCGCTGACCGCGCCGCCCGTCCCTTCCGCGCCGCGGTGCGCCGGCCGCTCGTCAGCGCGGCGCTGATCGTCCGCGACGAGGAGCGCTTTCTCGAAGGCTGCCTCGCCTCGCTCGTCGGCCGCGTCGACGAGATCGTCGTCGCCGACACCGGCTCCACCGACGCGAGCCCCGAGATCGCCCGCGCCGCCGGCGCGCGCCTGATCGACTTCCCCTGGCGCGGCGACTTCGCCGCCGCCCGCAACGCCGCGGTCGACGCCGCGCGCGGACGCTGGATCCTCTACATCGACGCCGACGAGCGCGTCGTCGGCTGGGACCGCGAGGC
>JAGVSZ010000487.1 GCA_019137045.1 Betaproteobacteria bacterium | reverse complement strand
GCGCCGGAGTCGTTCGGGCCGCCGACGCGCTCGCTGCCCGCGCCGGCGCGCATAGACGACCTGCTCGCCGAGATGCGCCGCGCGGCCGCGGACGGGCGCCTGACGCTCGAGCTGCAGAGCGCCTACCTCGCGGCGGTGCGCGACCTGCGGCGAGCGCAGGCCGCGGCGGCCGAGCAGGCGCGGCGCGAAGCGCCGAAGGCGCTCGAGATCCGCGCACGCCGCGGCGCGCCCGGGCGCGAGCAGGCGGTGCTGACGTACGAGGGGAACGGCGCGCGCGAACTGTTCAGCGGGCATCCGGGATTCCCGGCGGCCGCACCGGCGCCCGCCCCCGCCACCCCGCAGTAGCCCCCTCAGCGCTGGTCGCGCGCGGCGCCGAGCGCGGCGTGGGCGGCGGCGAGCCGCGCGACCGGGACCCGGAAGGGCGAGCACGAAACGTAGTCGAGCCCGGCACGGTGGCAGAACGCGATGCTCGCCGGGTCCCCGCCGTGCTCGCCGCAGATCCCGATCTCCAGTCCGGCGCGGCGGCTGCGGCCGCGCTGCACGCCGAGCGCCATCAGGTGTCCGACGCCGCTCTCGTCGAGGGTGGCGAAGGGGTTGCGCAGCAGGATGCCCTTCTGCAGGTACTCGCTCAGGAACCCGGTCTCGGCGTCGTCGCGCGAGATCCCGAAGGTGGTCTGCGTGAGGTCGTTGGTGCCGAAGGAGAAGAACTCCGCGTACTCGGCGATGCGGTCGGCGACGATCGCGGCGCGCGGCACCTCGATCATCGTGCCGATCTGGTAGCGCACCCGCACTCCCAGCTCACGCATCACCAGGCGCGCCTCCTCCTCCAGCAGTGCGCGCTCGACCTTGAGCTCGCTCGAGGTGGCGGCGAGCGGAATCATGATCTTCGGCTTGACCCTGACGCCGTCCTTCGCGCACCGGCACGCCGCCTCGAAGATCGCGCGCACCTGCATGCGGACGAGCTCGGGCATGTGGATGCCGAGCCGCACCCCGCGCAGCCCGAGCATCGGGTTCTGCTCGCGCAGCGCCTCGACCGCCTCCAGCAGCCGGCGCTTGGCCTCGAGCGTCCGGGCGAGCTCCGCCGCATCGCCATCGCGCAGGCGCAGCCGGGTTTCGAGCTCGACCACCGCCTTCTGCAGCTCGTCGTGTCCCGGCAGGAACTCGTGCAGGGGCGGGTCGATGAGCCGGATCGTCACCGGCAATCCGCTCATCGCGCGGAAGAGGCCCTCGAAATCGGCGCGCTGCATCGGCAGGAGCCGCGCGAGGTGCGCGGCGCGCTCGCGCGGCTCGCGCGCGAGGATCATCGCCTGCACGATCGGCAGCCGGTCGGTCTCGAAGAACATGTGCTCGGTGCGGCACAGGCCGACGCCCTCGGCGCCGAACCGGCGCGCGCGCTCGGCGTCGCGCGGATAGTCGGCGTTCGCCCAGACGCCGAGCCGGCGGATCGCGTCGGCCCACTTGAGGAGCTCGAGCAGGTGCGGGTCGGCGACGTCGGGCACTACGGTCCTCAGCTCGCCGGCGAACACCTCGCCGGCGGTGCCGTCGAGCGAGAGCCAGTCGCCTTCCTTCAGCATCCGCCCGCCCGGCGCGCGCACTCGACGGGCCTCCAGGTCGATGTCGAGCGACATGATCCCGACCACCGCGGGCTTGCCGAACTGGCGCGCAACCAGGGCTGCATGGCTCGTGCGCCCGCCGCGGCTCGTCACCACGCCCTGCGCCGCGAGCAGGCCGTGCACGTCGTCGGGCTTCGTCTCCGGCCGCACCAGGATGACGCGCTGCTTGTCTTCGCGCGCCCAGCGCTCGGCGGTGTCGGCGTCGAGCGCGATGCGGCCGATCGCGGCGCCGGGCGACACGTTCAGGCCGGTCGCGATCAGCGCCCCGTCGTCCTTGGCCGCGCGCCGCGCCGCCGGATCGAGCTGCGGGTGGAGAAAGTAGTCGACGTGATCGGGCGACACGCGCTTCACCGCCTCGGCGCGCGTGATCAGCCGCTCGCGCGCGAGCTCGACGGCGATG
>JAGVSZ010000404.1 GCA_019137045.1 Betaproteobacteria bacterium | reverse complement strand
GCGCACGCCACGATCTACCCGTACGGGCCGTTCGCGTGCGGCGACGGACGCACGGTCATGCTCGGGCTGCAGAACGAGCCGGAGTGGGCGGCGTTCTGCGACGTGGTCATCCGGCGGCCGGAGCTGAAGGCCGACCCGCGCTTCCAGAGCCCCGTGCTGCGCGCCACGAACCGCGCCGCGCTGCAGCCGGTGATCGACGAGGTGTTCGCGACGATGCCCGCGTCGGCGGTCGTGGAGCGGCTCGACGCCGCCGGGATCGGCAATGCCGCCGTGAACGAGATGCGCGACGTGTGGGCCCACCCTCAGCTCGCCGCGCGCGATCGCTGGCGCGAGATGGCCTCGCCCGTCGGACCGCTGCGCACGCTCCGCCTGCCGGGGTCGTGGTCCGACGAGGAGGCCCCCGTCGGGGCGGTGCCCGCGGTGGGGGAGCATACGGATCTCGTGCTCGCCGATCTCGGCTATTCGCGCGACGAGATCGCGCAGCTCCGCGCGCAGCGCATCGTTTGAGGGCGCGTCGGCGGGACCGAGCCGGCAGGGCCGGCGCCCACCGGACGCGCGGGTCCGCTTTCGTCCGCGCCCACGGCCATCGCCTCGCGCTGCTATAATCGCCCGCTCACGTAACAACAACACGCACAAGGAGGCAGCACACGTGGGCGACCGGTTGAAGGGCAAACGCGCCTTCATCACGGCGGCCGGGCAGGGCATGGGACGCGCCGCGGCGATCGCGTTCAGCCGCGAAGGCGCGAGCGTCTGGGCGACCGACCTCGACGCCGACGCGCTGCGCTCGCTCGAGGGCACGCCCGGCGTCACCACGCGAGTGCTCGACGTCACCGGCAGCGAGGCGGTCGGGCGCGTGGCGCGCGAGGCGGGCGCGATCGACGTCCTCTTCAACTGCGCCGGAATCGTCCACCACGGGTCGATCCTGGAGTGCAGCGAGCAGGACTGGGACCGCAGCTTCGACGTCAACATCAAGTCGATGTACCGGGTGACCCGCGCCTTCCTGCCCGGCATGCTCGAGCGCGGGAAGGGCTCGATCATCAACATGGCCTCGGTCGCCTCGAGCGTGCGCGGACTGCCGAACCGGCTCGCCTACGGCACGACCAAGGCTGCGGTGATCGGGTTCACCAAGGCGATCGCGGCCGATTGCGTCGCGCGCGGCGTGCGCTGCAACGCGGTGTGCCCCGGGACCGTCGACACGCCGAGCCTGCAGGGGCGCATCAACGCGTTCGCCGACCCGGTGCAGGCGCGCAAGGACTTCGTCGCGCGCCAGCCGATGGGGCGGCTCGCGACCGTCGACGACGTCACGCCGCTGCTCGTCTACCTCGCGTCCGACGAGTCCGCGTTCGCGACCGGCGGGGCTTTCCCGGTCGATGGCGGGATGACCATCTAGGGCCGGGTGGCGCGGCTCCCACTTGATTGCCAGACCTGGAGATCGTATATATTAAGCTGTGTCGTTGGGGCAAGAACGGCTACGAAAAGCCGGGGATGTTCTACTCGCAGGGCATGCTGCGCGATCTGTCCGGGGTGCTCGCGAACATCGACCAGGACACGATCTCGCCCAAGGGCCTCGCGCGGCTGCGCAAGATCAGGCCGGAGTCGCTCCCCCTCATCAAGACCGAACCGCGCTTCGGCGTGCCCTACACCGGCATCACCAAGTTCGTCGCCATCGGCCTCAACTACAGCGACCACGCGGCCGAGGCCGGGCTGCCGGTGCCCTCCGAGCCGGTGGTGTTCATGAAGGCCACGACCTCGATCAGCGGGCCGAACGACGACATCGTCCAGCCGCGCGGCTCGACCAAGCTCGACTGGGAGGTGGAGCTCGGCGTGGTGATCGGCACCAAGGCGCAGTACGTCCCCGAGGACAGGGCGCTCGAGCACGTGGCCGGCTACTGCATCGTGAACGACGTGTCCGAGCGCTCCTACCAGATGGCGACCAGCCAGTGGGACAAGGGCAAGGGCTGCGACACCTTCGGGCCGATCGGTCCCTGGCTGGTGACGACCGACGAGATCACCAACCCGCAGGCGCTGGAAATGTGGCTCGACGTGAACACCGAGCGCATGCAGACCGGCAACACCCGGACGATGATCTTCTCGTGCGCGAAGATCGTGTCGCACGTGTCGCAGTACATGACGCTGATGCCCGGCGACATCATCACCACCGGCACCCCGCCGGGCGTGGGCATGGCGCGCAAGCCCGAGCCCGTCTGGCTCAAGCCCGGCGACGTCGTGACCCTCGGCATCCAGGGGCTCGGCGAGCAGCGCCAGCGGGTGGTCGCCCACAACGGGAAGTAGCCGGCGCCGCCGGTCGGCCGGGCGCGGACGCCTGCGACCGGCTGGGCGAGCGACGCAACCGCCGCCGCGCATGCCGCGGGCGGTGGCGCGCGACTGCGTGTAGGCTACCGTTCATGACAATGGCAAGGAGCGCGCCGTGCAGGTGATGGTGCTCGGCGCGGGCGTCGTCGGGACGGCGAGCGCATGGTACCTGGCGCGCGCCGGCCACGCGGTCACGGTGATCGAGCGCCAGGGCGCGGCCGGGCTGGAGACGAGCTGCGCGAACGGCGGCCAGGTGTCGGCGAGCCACGCCGAGCCGTGGGCCAACCCGGGCGTGCCCGCGAAGCTCCTGCAGTGGCTCGGCCGCGCGGACGCGCCGCTGCGCTTCCGCCCGCGGGCCGAGTGGCGCCAGTGGGCGTGGGGCGCGCGCTTTCTCCTGGAGTGCCTGCCGGCGCGCAATCGCGCGAACACCCGCCAGCTCCTCGCGCTCGCGCTCTACAGCCTCGGCGCGCTGCGGCGCCTGCGGCGCGAGACCGGCATCGCCTACGACCAGCTCGCGCGCGGCATCCTCGCCTTCCATTCCGACGACGACGAGTTCCGGCGCGCCGCCGCGCACGCCGAGCTGATGCGGCGCCACGGCTGCGTGTGCGAGGTGAAGTCCGCCGCGGAGTGCATCGCGATCGAGCCCGCGCTGCGTCGTGCCGCCGCGCACATCGCCGGGGGCGTGTACACCCCGGAGGACGAATCCGGCGACGCGTTCAAGTTCACGCAGGCGCTCGCGCACCGCGCCGCGGGCGAGGGCGTGCGGTTCGAGTACGGGCGGACCATCAAGCGCATCGAGGCCGCGGCGGGGCGCGTGCGCCGCGTCGTGCTCGCCGACGCCGCCGGCCGCGACGACCCGCTGTCGGCCGAGGCCTACGTCGTGGCGCTGGGAAGCTACAGCCCGCTCCTCCTCGCGCCGCTCGGCGTGTCGATCCCGGTCTACCCGCTCAAGGGCTACTCGATCACCCTGCCGCTCGACGCGGCCGACGAGGCGCCGACGGTGAGCCTGACCGACGTCGAGCACAAGCTCGTCTTCTCGCGCCTCGGCGCGCGGCTGCGCGTCGCCGGCACCGCCGAGATGGGCGGCTACGACACGGAAGTGGACGACGCGCGCTGCCAGGCGATCGTGCGGCGCACCTTCGAGCTCTTCCCCGGCGCCGGGCAACCCGAGCGCGCCGAGTTCTGGACCGGGCTGCGCCCGGCGACACCGTCCAACCTGCCGTGCATCGGGCGCACGCGCTACCCGAACCTGTTCCTCAACACCGGACACGGCACCCTCGGCTGGACGCTCGCGTGCGGCTCCGGCCAGGCCATCGCGGACATGGTGAGCGGGCGGATGCCGGAGCCGGAGTTCCCTTTCATGGGGATGCCGGCGCGCGCGCGCGCCGCGTTCGCGACCAGTCCCGGGCCGGGCTGACGCCTCAGGCGGCGCGCTGCGCGGGCTGCCCGCGCCGGACTTCGTCCCGGACGCAGTCCTCGGGGCGGAAGAGCGCGGTCAGCTCGTCGACCAGCGCGCGCGCGCGCGCCGTGTTGTCGCGCGAATAGTTGCAGACGTACGCATCGAGGGTGACGCACGCGAGCTCGGGCCAGGTGTGGATCGCGAGGTGCGACTCGGCGAGCACCACGCAGCCGGTCACCCCGGCGGCCGGGTCGGGCGCGCCGTCCGCGCCGGGGAACGGGCTGAAGAGGTCGCCGATCGGCGTGAGGCCGGCGCGCGCGACGGCCGCCAGGCAGCGGCCGCGCAGCGCGCGCGCGTCGGTCAGGTAGCGCGTCTCCCCGCGGCAACGGTACAGGTTGGCGAGGATGTGCAGTCCGTCCACTGCGCCCCTTCTAGTCGAGCTGCGCGATCATTGCCGCCACCACCGCGTCGATCAGCCGCCGCGAGATACTGATCGGCTGGGGAAGCTGCGGGAGGCTGCGGACGTTAAACCACTGCGCGGACTCGATTTCAAGCGGATCGACGCGGATTTCGCCACTTTTCCAGTCGGCGGTGAACGCGACCATGAGGGAGTGCGGGAACGGCCAGGGCTGGCTCGCGAAATAGCGCACGTTCTCCACCTCCAGCCCCACCTCCTCCAGCACCTCGCGCTGCATGCACTGCTCGAGCGATTCGCCCGGCTCGACGAAGCCGGCGAGCGCGCTGTGCATGCCGGGGGGGAAGCGCGGCGAGCGCGCGAGCAGGATCTCGTCGGGCGCGCGCCGGACGAGCGCCATGATCGCCGGGGCGATGCGCGGATACGCGACGAGCCCGCAGGCCGGGCATTCGCGCGCGCGCTCGGTCGTGCGCGCGCTGGTCGGGGTCCCGCAGCGGCCGCAGAAGCCGTTCGACCGGTCCCAGTCGACGAGCTGCAGCGCCCGCCCGGCGAGCGCGAACTGCGCGTCGGGCAGGCGCGTGTAGAGGGAGCGCAGCCCGCGCCACGTCCACCCGCTCGCCGCGGGCACGCTCGCCCCGACGTCGCACGCGTAGCAGTGCTCGGCGCCGAGCCGGCCGAAGTACTGCACGTGCGCGACCTCGAACCCGAGCGCGTCGGGGTGGAGGACCACCGGCAGCTGCGGAGCGCCGCCGGCCGAGACGAGCAGGTCGTTCTCGCGGAAGACGAACCACAGCGCCGACGACAGCGGCGCGCTCGGCGGCCGCACCGCGCCGATGAACTCGGCCGGCGCGCTGAAGGGCAGCTCGATCACGCGCGCTTCCGCAGCCGCCGCAGCAGCGACGAGGTGTCCCAGCGCCCGCCGCCCATGCCCTGGATCTCGGCGTAGAAGCCGTCGATCATCCGCGTCCCCGGCAGCGCGGCGCCGTTGCGCGCCGCCTCCTCCAGGCAGATGCGCAGGTCCTTGCGCATCCAGTCGACCGCGAAGCCGAAGCCGTACTCGTCGGCGAGCATCGTCGCGCCGCGGTTCTCCATCTGCCAGGACTGGGCCGCGCCCTTGGAGATGGTGTCGAGCACGCGCCGCACGTCGAGCCCGGCGCGCAGGCCGAAATCGATTCCCTCGGCGAGGCTCTGCACCACCCCGGCGACGCAGATCTGGTTCACCATCTTCGCGAGCTGGCCCGCGCCCGAGGCGCCGATCAGCGTCACTGCGCGCGCGAAGTGCGCGATGACCGGCCGGGCGCGCTCGAACGCCTGCGCGTCGCCGCCGACCATCACGGTCAGCACGCCGTTCTCGGCGCCCGACTGCCCGCCGGACACCGGCGCATCGAGAAAGTGCAGCCCGCGCCGGGCGGCCTCCGCGGCGAGCTCGCGCGCGACCTGCGCCGAGGCGGTCGTGTGGTCGACGTGGATCGCGCCCGGCGCCATCCCCGCGAAGGTGCCCTGCGGGCCCGCCGCGATCGCGCGCAGGTCCGGATCGTCGCCGACGCACGAGAACACGATCTCCGCGCCCTCGGCGGCGCGCGCGGGCGTCGCGGCGTGCCGTCCGCCGTGCTGCGCCACCCACGCCTCCGCCCTGGCGGCGGTGCGGTTGTAGACCGTGACGTCGTGGCCCGCCTGCGCGAGATGTCCGGCCATGGGCGCGCCCATGACGCCGAGACCGATGAACGCGACCTTTGACATCCGGGGCCTCCCCGATACGAACGCCGGGCGATTATAGAGCGCGCCTCCCGCGCGCCTTGCCCTCGTGCACAGGGGCCTCGAGCGCGGCGAGGTGCCCGCCGCCCTCGGCGAGCAGAAAGACCTTCAACGCTGCGGCTACCGGCGCCAGCCGTTTCCGTGCGAGGTGCACGACGTACCACTTGCGCACGATCGGAAGCCCCGCGACCTCGAGAATGGCGAGCCGTCGCGTCGCGAGCTCCAGGCCGACCGTGTGCAGCGACAGGAGCGAGACGCCCATGCCCGCGATCACCGCCTGTTTGATCGTCTCGTTCGACGCCATCTCCATGCCGACGTTCAGCGCGAGCCTGTGCTCGGCGAAGAGCCGCTCGAGGAGCCCGCGCGTGCCCGAGCCGGACTCGCGGATCACGAACGTCTCCTGCGCGAGCCGCTCGAGCGGGACGCGGCGCTTTCCGGCGAGCGGATGATCGGGCGAGGCAATGATCACGTGCGGGTGCGGCGCGAAGTCCTCCGCAACCGTCTCCATGTTCTGCGGCGGCCGGCCCATGATCGCCAGATCGATCGCGTTCGCCGCGAGCAACCCGATGATCGCTTCGCGGTTGTCCACCTCCAGCTTCGCCGTCACCCCCGGGTGCGTCTTCAGGAACCGCCCGAGCAGCTCGGGCACGAAGTACTTTGCGGTCGACACCAGCCCGATGGTGAGCCGTCCCTGGGTAAGGCCCCGCATCGCCCCGAGCGCCTCCTCGGCGGCGCGCAGCTCGCGGTCGATCGCGTGCGCGCGCGCCTGCAGCTCCCGGCCGGCCTCGGTCAGATGGATCTTCTTGCCGATCTGCTCGACGAGCGGCAGGCCGGCCTCGCCTTCCAGACTCTTCACCTGCATCGACACCGCGGGCTGGGTGAGGTGCAGCTCGGCGGCTGCGCGCGAGAAGGAGAGGTGGCGGGCGACCGCTTCGAAGACGCGCAGCTGGCGCAGGGTGACGTGACGCATGGGCATGGCGGTACGTCCTGGCGATGAATCAGGAAAAGCTTATCAAATACATAAGGAATAGTGACTGTTTCTTATGCACGACCACGCCTAGAGTTCGTGCCTCGTCGCTCGCCACCGCACCGGAGAACACCCATGGCCAAGGCCTACAGCGCCGGCGTCAAGGAGTACCGTCACACCTACTGGGAGCCGCACTACCCGGTGAAGGACACCGACCTCCTCGCCTGCTTCAAGATCACGCCGCAGGCGGGCGTGCCGCGCGAGGAGGCTGCCGCCGCGGTCGCCGCCGAGTCGTCGACCGGTACGTGGACGACCGTCTGGACCGACCTCCTGACCGACCTCGAGTACTACAAGGGGCGCGCCTACCGCATCGAGAACGTGCCCGGCGACGACAGCTGCTTCTACGCCTTCATCGCCTACCCGATCGATCTCTTCGAGGAGGGTTCGGTGGTGAACGTGTTCACCTCCCTCGTCGGCAACGTGTTCGGCTTCAAGGCGATCCGCGCGCTGCGGCTCGAGGACGTGCGCTTCCCGCTCGCGTACGTGAAGACCTGCGGCGGCCCGCCGCACGGCATCCAGGTCGAGCGCGACAAGTTGGACAAGTACGGGCGGCCGCTGCTCGGCTGCACGATCAAGCCGAAGCTCGGCCTGTCGGCGAAGAACTACGGCCGCGCGGTCTACGAGTGCCTGCGCGGCGGCCTAGATTTCACCAAGGACGACGAGAACGTCAACTCGCAGCCGTTCATGCGCTGGCGCGACCGCTTCGGCTTCGTCGCGGAGGCGATCCGCAAGGCCGAGGCGGAGACCGGCGAGCGCAAGGGCCACTACCTGAACGTGACCGCGCCGACGCCCGAGGAGATGTACAAGCGCGCCGCTTTCGCCAGGGAGCTCGGCATGCCGATCATCATGCACGACTTCCTCACCGGCGGATTCTGCGCGAACACCGGCCTCGCCAACTGGTGCCGCGAGAACGGCATGCTGCTGCACATCCACCGCGCGATGCACGCGGTGATCGACCGCGACCGCCACCACGGCATCCACTTCCGCGTGCTGCTGAAGGCGCTGCGGCTGTCGGGCGGCGACCACCTGCACACCGGCACCGTGGTCGGCAAGCTCGAGGGCGACCGGCAGGCGACGCTCGGCTGGATCGACCTGCTGCGCGAGCGCTACGTCAAGGAGGACCGCTCGCGCGGCATCTTCTTCGACCAGGACTGGGGCTCGATGCCCGGCGCGTTCGCGGTCGCCTCCGGCGGGATCCACGTCTGGCACATGCCGGCGCTGCTCGCGA
Source organism: Betaproteobacteria bacterium (assembly GCA_019137045.1). Classification (GTDB taxonomy): domain Bacteria; phylum Pseudomonadota; class Gammaproteobacteria; order Burkholderiales; family SG8-39; genus JAGVSZ01. The sequence continues at coordinate 1,605 of JAGVSZ010000404.1, read as the reverse complement.
TCTTCGGCGACGACGCGGTGTTCCAGTTCGGCGGCGGCACGCTCGGCCACCCCTGGGGCAACGCGGCGGGCGCCGCGGCGAACCGCGTCGCGCTCGAGGCCTGCGTCGAGGCGCGCAACCAGGGCCGCGACCTCGAGAAGGACGGCAAGGAGATCCTGGTCGCCGCTGCCCGGTCGAGCCCGGAGCTCAAGGCCGCGATGGAGACCTGGAAGGAGATCAAGTTCGAGTTCGACACCGTCGACACGCTCGACGTCGCACAAGCTGCCTAGGAGCACGCAATGAGCACCGCAACGATGCAGGACTACAAGTCGAGCCTCGGCGATGCGACGAGCCGTAGGTTCGGGACGTTCTCCTACCTGCCGGCGATGTCGCCCGAGCGGATCCGGGCGCAGGTCGAGTATCTCGTGCGGCGCGGCTGGTCGCCGGCGATCGAGCACACCGAGCCGCAGAACGCCGGCGGGTCGTACTGGTACATGTGGAAGCTGCCGCTGTTCGGCGAAACGCGCGCCGAGCAAGTGCTCGCCGAGGCTGCGGCGTGCCACGAGGCCCACCCCGGCAACCACGTCCGCCTGGTCGGCTACGACAAGGTCAGGCAGACGCAGGGGGCGGCGATGGTCATCTACCGCGGGAAGGCGGTGTAGGCATGGCCCTCGTTTCGTTGCGTCAGCTGCTGGACCACGCCGCGGAGCACGCCTACGGCATCCCGGCCTTCAACATCAACAACCTGGAGCAGATCCAGGCGATCATGCAGGCCGCCGACGAGAGCGCGAGCCCGGTGATCATGCAGGGTTCGGCCGGCGCGCGGAAGTACGCGGGAGAGGCGTTCCTGCGCCACATGGTGCTCGCCGCGGCTGAAGCATTTCCGCACATCCCGGTGGCGATCCACCAGGACCACGGTGCCAGTCCCGCGGTCTGTCAGAGATCAATTCGCTCCGGGTTCACGAGCGTCATGATGGACGGCTCGCTGAAGGAAGACATGAAGACCCCCGCGCCGTACGACTACAACGTCGCCGTTACCCGCAGGGTGGTGGAAATGGCGCACGCGGTGGGCGTCTCCGTCGAGGGCGAGCTCGGGGTGCTCGGCTCGCTCGAGACCGGCACCGCGGGCACGGAGGACGGGTCGGGTGCAGAGGGCAAACTCGCCTGCGAGCAGCTCCTGACCGACCCCGAGCAGGCGGCCGACTTCGTGCAGAAGACCGGCGTGGACGCCCTGGCAATCGCCATCGGGACTTCGCACGGCGCCTACAAGTTCTCCCGCCAGCCGACTGGCGACGTCCTCGCGATCGACCGGATCGAGGCGATCCACGAGCGCATCCCGAACACGCACCTCGTGATGCACGGCTCCTCGTCGGTGCCGCAGGAGTGGCTCGACGTGATCCGCGAGTTCGGCGGCAGGATGAGGGAAACCTACGGCGTGCCCGTCGAGGAGATCCGCGCGGGCATCCGCCACGGCGTGCGCAAGGTCAACATCGACACCGACATCCGGCTGGCGATGACCGGCGCCATGCGGCGCTACCTGGCGCAGCATCCGGACGATTTCGATCCGCGCAAGCCGCTGAAGGAGGCGATGCTGGCAGCGAAGAGCATCTGTCAGCAGCGGTTCGA
>JAGVSZ010000121.1 GCA_019137045.1 Betaproteobacteria bacterium | reverse complement strand
CGGCCCGGCCGCGCGCTGGCTGCGCGCCTACCGGGCGCACGGCGCCGAGTGCGTGCGCGCGGCGCGCGGCCCGTTCGCGGTGGTGATCGCGGACCGGCGCGCGGGATCGATCCTCGGCGCGACCGACCGCTTCGCGATCCGGCCCCTGTGCTACGCGGTCGAGGGGGCGCGCTTCGCCTTCTCCGACCGCGCGGACGCCGTCGCGCTGCGCGGCGAGCGCGCGCTCGACCCGCAGGCGCTCTTCGACTACCTCTACTTCCACGTCATCCCGGCGCCGCGCACGATCTTCCGCGGCGTGAGCCGGCTCGAGCACGGCCACGCGGTGCGCTTCGACGGCGCGCGGGCGGCGGCCGCGGCGCACTGGACGCCGCGCTTCGCCGAGGACGGCCGCGCCACGGTGGCGGCGCTCGCGGACGAGTTCCGCGCGCTGGTGCGCGCGGCGGTGGCGCGCGAGGCCGGCGCGGGGCAGGCGGGCGCGTTCCTGAGCGGCGGCACCGACAGCTCCACCGTCGCCGGGATGCTCGGCGCGGTCGCCGGGCGGGCGCGCACCTACTCGATCGGCTTCGACGCGGAGGGCTACGACGAGATGGCCTACGCGCGCATCGCGGCGAAGCACTTCGGCACCGAGCACCACGAGTACTACGTGACGCCGGAGGACCTGGTGGGCGGCATCCCGCTCGTCGCGGCGCACTACGACCAGCCGTTCGGGAACTCCTCCGCGGTGCCGGCCTACTACTGCGCGCTGCGGGCGCGGGAGGACGGCGTGGCGCGCCTGCTCGCCGGGGACGGCGGGGACGAGCTCTTCGGCGGCAACGTGCGCTACGCGAAGCAGCGCGTCTTCGGCGCCTACGAGGCGCTGCCCGGCGGGCTGCGGCGCGGGCTGGTCGAGCCGCTGGTGGACGGCCTGCCGGCGCTCGCGCGCGTGCCGCTCGCGCGCAAGGCGGCGAGCTACGTGCGGCAGGCGCGCGTCGCCATGCCCGACCGCATCCAGAGCTACAACCTGCTCGAGCGGCTGGGCGTGGGCGAGGTGCTGACGGCGCGGTTCCTGGCGGACGTGGACGCGGGCGCGCCGCTCGCCGCGCAGCGGCGCGCGTACGGCGCGAGCGGCGCGCGCACGCTCGTGAACCGCATGCTCGAGTACGACTGGAAGTACACCCTGGCCGACAACGACCTGCCGAAGGTGACCGGCACCACCGCGCTCGCGGGGCTCGCGGTCGGCTTCCCGCTGCTCGCCGACGAGCTGGTGGACTTCTCGCTGCGGCTGCCGCCGGAGCTCAAGCTGAAGGGGCTGCGGCTGCGCTACTTCTTCAAGGAGGCGCTGCGCGGCTTCCTGCCCGACGCGATCCTGGCCAAGAAGAAGCACGGCTTCGGCCTGCCGTTCGGCGTGTGGCTCACGCGCCACGCGGCGCTGCGCGAGTTCGCGCTGCGGGCGCTCGCGCGGTTCGGCGAGCGCGGGGTGGTGCGCGCCGACTTCCTCGCCTCGCTCGGCGGCGCGCGGCTGCGCGAGCGGCCGGGCTACTACGGCGAGATGATCTGGATCCTGGTCGCGCTCGAGCACTGGCTCGAGCGGCGGGCGCCGGGGTTCGCGGTGCGCTAGACGCGAGCCGACGGCGCGCGCCGCAGGTTCTGCGCGAGCCGCAACCCCGCTTTCCACTCGGCCCGGTCCCACGGCGTGAAGCGCGGCACCTGGAAAGGATCGTCGCCCGGCGCCGCGGCACCCCAGGCCGTGGACACCGCTCCGTCGAAACCCAGCTCCCGCACCATCGCGACGTGCTCGGCCGCGTAGTCGGCGCCGGGCTTGCCGTTCGGATAGGCGAACAGCCCGACGCGCGCGCCGATGATCGCCTCGAGCCGCCGCCGCCCGCTCTCGATCTCGCCGCGCGCGGTCGCCGCGTCGGTGCGCGCGAGGATCGGGTGCGTCACGGTGTGCGCGCCGACCGTCATGCCCGACCGGTGCAGCGCGGCCACCTGCTCGGCGCGCATCATCAGGTCGCGCGGCAGCGTCGCGCCCGCCGCCGCCGCGATGCGCGCCGCGAGCTCGCCGCGCTCGCCCGGCGGCCGCGGCTTGATGGCGCGCAGGATCGCGGCGATCGCCTGGCGGCGCTCCCCGTCGTTCCCGAGCGGGTGATTCCCGAGGCCCAGCGCGCCCAGGTCGAGCGCGTCGCCGCGCGCCTGCCGCACCGCCTCGATCACCACGTCGTTGAACATGATCCCGCCGTCGAGGAACCCGGTCGCGACGAAGAAGGTGGCCGGCAGCCCGAGCCGCGCGAGGATCGGCGCGGCGAGGTCGTGGTTGTCGCGGTAACCGTCGTCGAACGTGATCGCGAGCGGGCGCGCGGGCAGCCTCCCCGCCTGGAGCCCGGCGACCGCGTCGGCGAGCGGGAGCGCGTTGAAGTGCGCCTTCAGCCAGCGCAGGCGCGTCTCGAACTCGGCGGGGGTCGGCTCGCCCGGCCGCAGCGGGTCCGGCGCGGCCAGCACGCGATGGTAGATGAGCACCGTCAGGCGCGAACGCGCGCCGGCCGGGGCGAGCGCACCCAGCAGGAGACGCATCGGGCTCATCCCGCGCGCCTCACGCCGCCACCCGGCTCACCACGTAGCGGTGCTTGCCGGACCGCTCGGGCGGGATGTCGTCCACGACCTCGACGCTCACGTCCACCTCGCCGCCCAGGCGGCGCTTGAACGCCGCGCGGATGCGCCCGATCGCGGCGGGGTCGAACGCCGGCGACGGCACGACGAGCACGCGCGTGCGCGCCAGCGACTCCTGCACGATCTTGAAGCGCTCGATGCCGGGCTCCTCGCGCACCGAGTAGATGAGCGCGAGGCCGTGCATCACCGTGCCGTCGGCCGCGACCACGAAATCCGTGGTGCGGCCCTGGACCTCGGCGAGGAGCGGCAGCCCGCGCCCGCAGGCGCACGCGCGGTCGTCGCGCACGCCGACGTCGCCGGTGCGATAGCGCACGAACGGGAAATCCTTCGTCGCGAGATGCGTGACGACGATCTCGCCCGCCTCGCCCGGCGGCAGCGCCCGGCCCGCCGCGTCCACGATCTCGACGATCGCGTCCTCCGCGGTCAGGTGCATGCCGCCCTCCGGGCACTCGTGCGCGAGGAAGCCGGCGTCGCGCCCGCCGTAGCCGTTCGCGACGCGGCAGCCGAAGGCTTGCGCGATCGCGGCGCGCTGGTCCTCGTACAGCCGCTCGGCGGTCACGAACGCGACGACGATCCCGAGGTCGTCCATGCGCACGCCGCGTTTGCGCGCGTGGCGCGCGATCAGCGCGATCGACGAGGGATAACCGAACAGCATCTTCGGCCGCCGCGCCCGGATGCGCGCGACGAAGCGGTCGAGCTTCGCCTCCGACATCTCGAAGGCGGGCAGCAGCTCGGTCCGCATCAGCCGGTCGCGCAGCCCGCGCAGGCGGTCCTGCGCGCCGAGCTCGATCGGCGAGCCCCACACGACGATCTCCGGGTCGCCGACGTCCACGCCCCACCAGCGCGTGGCGCGCCACTTCGCCGCCACGTCGTGGCTCACCCGCTCGGCGCCGATGTAGAACACCAGCGGCTCGCCGGACGAGCCGCCGGTGTTGAAGCGCGCGAGGCGCGCCGCGCGCTCGGACCTGAGGGCGTCGACGTGCGCGCGGATGAGCGGCTTGGTGAGGAACGGCAGCCGCCCGAGGTCGGCGAGCGCGCGGACCGCCCCCGGGTCGAACCCCGACCGGGCGAACAGCTCGCGGTAGTACGGCACGTGCGCGCCCGCGTGCGCGAGCAGCGCCCGCAGCCGCTCGAGCTGCAGCGCCTCCAGCCGCGCGCGCGGCCACCACTGGCTCTCCTCCATGCGCCGGCGGACCGCGGTGGTGGCGTGCGCCTTCAGCCGCTCCTGCAGCGGGAAGACGAGCCCGGCGATCAGCCGGGTGAAGCCGTCGCTATGGGCGCGGACCGGGATCACGCCGCCGTCGCCGCGGCGGCGCGCGCCGCGAGGCAGTCCGCGTACAGCGCCGCCAGCTCGCCGCGCACGCGCGCCCACGCGTAGCGCTGCACCTCGGCCAGCCCGGCGGCCACCAGGCCCGCGCGCAACCGCGCGTCGCGCAGAACCGCGAGCGCCGCGTCGGCCATCGCCCGGTCGTCGCCCGCCGCGACGAGCAGCGCGGTCTTGCCGTGCGCGACCACGAAGGGCACGCCGCCGACGTCCGTGCTCACGACCGGCACGCCGCTCGCGAGCGCCTCGAGGATCGAGTTCGGCATGTTGTCGACGCGGCTCGGGTTGAGCACCACGTCGGCGTCCCGATAGAGCGCGGCCATCTGGTCGCGGTCGAGCCGCCCGGTGAAGGCCACGGCACCGCCGACGCCGAGCGACTCTGCGAGCGCGCGCAGCTCGTCCAGCGCGGGGCCGGTGCCGGCGACGGACAGCCGTGCGCCGGGCAGCGCGGCCCGCACCGCGGCGAACGCGCGCAGCGCGGTCCCCACGTCGTAGATCGGCTCGAGGTTGCGCGCGACGACCAGGTGCGGCGCGGCCGGGTCGCGCCGCGCGTCCGCCGCCGGGCGGAAGCGCTCGAGGTCGACGACGTTCGGCAGCACGCGGCTCGCGATGCCGTGCTCGGCGAACACGCGCTGCAGGAAGCCCGAGGGGACCGCGAGCGCGGCGGCGCGCGCGAGCGTGGCCCGCACCGCGCGCGCGGAGCCGCGCAGGAACGCCGCCGCCTCGCCGCCCCGGTAGTTGACGACCACCGGCACGCCGCGCCACGCCGCGACGCGGATGGCCGGCGCGGCGAACAGGTGCCACGCCCAGCCGGAGTTCGCCATGACGTGGAAGAGATCGGCCGCGCCCGCGGCGCGCCAGAGCCGCACGAGGTACGGCGCCAGGCGGAAGCCCGCGCGCAGCCCGCGCACGCGGCCGACCCAGGCGGGACGGTAGGGCGCGTTGACCTGCACGAGCGCGACGCGCGCGCCCTCGGCGGCGAGCAGCTCCGCGAGCTGGCGGGTCTGGTTGGCCATCCCGCCCGCGGGCGGCGGCAGCGGTCCGACCAGCACCACCCGCAGGCCCGCGAGCGTCATGCCGCGACGCGGTTCCGCGCGAGGCGCTCGAAGACGGGCCGGTAGCGCGCGACGCTCGCCGCCCAGGTGCGCTCGGTCTCGACGAAGCGGCGGCCCGCGTCGCGCAGCAGCGGCCAGCGCGCGCGGTCGCGGACGAGCCCGACGACGGCCGCCGCCAGCGCGGCGCGATCGCCGGCGCGGAACAGGACGCCGGTCCGGCCGTGCGCGATCAGCTCGCGGTGCCCGCCGACGTCGGAGGCCACGAGCAGCCGGCCCTGCGCCATGGCCTCGAGCGGCTTCAGCGGCGTCACCAGCTCGGTGAGGCGCATCGAGTGGCGCGGGTACGCGAGGATGTCCACCAGGTCGTAGTAGCGGCTCACCTCGCCGTGCGGCACCCGGCCCGTGAATACGACCTGGCCCGCGATTCCGAGCCGCGCCGCCTGGGCCTTGAGCGCCGCGTCCTGCGGGCCGCCGCCGACGAGCAGCACGCGCGCGTCGGGGATCTCGGCGACGATCGCGGGGAGCGCATCGAGGAGGAGGTCCAACCCTTCGTAGGCGTAAAAGGATCCGATGAATCCGACGACGGTCTTGCCGGCGAGGCCGAGCGTCGCCTCGAGCCGCTCGTCGGCGACGCCGCCGGTCTGGAACGAGGCGGCATCCACCGCGTTCGGGATGACCGTTACGCGCTGCGCCGGGATGCCGCGCGCGACGATGTCCTGCCGCAGTCCCTCGCAGATCGTCGTCACGTGGTCGGCGCGCTTCAGCGCCTGAGTCTCCAGCGCACGCACCAGCCGGTAGCGCGGCCCCCACTCGGCGTGCGTGCCGTGGTCGACCGCGGCGTCCTCCCAGAACGCGCGCACCTCGTACACCACCGGGAGGCCGAGGCGCCGGCCGACGCGCAGCGCCGGGATCGCGTTCAGCACCGGCGAGTGCGCGTGCAGGAGGTCGGGCCTGACGCGGCGCGCGATCTCCTCGAGACGCCGGGTGGTGGCGGCGATCAGGCGCATCTCGTGCATGCCCGGCACGAAGCCGCGCGCGTCGGCCATCGGCGTGCGGTAGAAGTGCCAGCCGTCCACGTCCTCCTCGTCCACCGTGCAGCCCGCCTGCTTCGGGCTGGTGAGGTGGAAGGTCTCCCAGCCGAGCGCACGCTGCTCCCTGAGGATCGACACCGTGCGGAACGCGTAGCCGCTGTGCAGCGGCAGCGAGTGGTCGAGGACGTGCAGGATGCGCATGCGGCCCCTCACGCGCTCTGCCGCAGCGCGGGGGCGTCCGCGCGGTCGAGCACGTTGCGCAGGAACCCGTCGAACATGAGCAGCGTCCAGATCGGCGCGCTGTAGTCGCGCACGCCGGACTGGTGGTCGTCCACCAGGCGCTTGAGGTAGGCGCGATTGAAGAACCCGGTGTCGGCCAGGCGCTCGCCCAGGAGGCTCGCGCGCACGCGCGCGGCGAGCGGGCCGCGGAACCAGCGCGCCAGCGGCACCGCGAAGCCCATCTTCGGACGGTACATCACGTCGGGCGGCAGGTAGGGCTCCATCGCCTTCTTCAGCAGCACCTTGCCTTCCTGCCCGCGCACCTTCAGCGCGGTCGGGAGCCCCGCGAGCCACTCGATCAGCAGGTGGTCCATCAGCGGCTCGCGCACCTCGAGCGAGTGCGCCATGCTGGCGCGGTCCACCTTGGTGTTGATGTCGCCGACGAGGTAGGTCTTGAGGTCGAGGTACTGCACCAGCGCGAGCGGGTCGTCGGTGCCGGCGCGGCGCGCGTGGCGGTGGAACACCTCCGCCGCGGTGTAGCCGCCGAGCGCGGCCATGAGGCCGTGGCTGAAGAGCTCGCGCCGCATGCCGTCGCGCAGGATCGACACGCCGTGGAAGTACGCGTCCACCGAGTCGCGCGCGAGCGCCTCGAAGGTGGACTTCGCGCGGAAGACGCGCGGCGCCCAGTCGGCCTTCGGGTACACCCGCCCCAGCAGGCCGAACACCTGCCGGCGCAGGCCGAGCGGCAGGCTCGCGCGCAGGCGCTCCTCGGCGAGGTGCAGGCGGTAGCGCCGGTAGCCGCCGAAGCCCTCGTCGCCGCCGTCGCCGGACAGCGCGACGGTCACGTGCTTGCGCGCGAGCTGGCACACGCGGTAGGTCGGGATCGCGGAGCTGTCGGCGTACGGCTCGTCGTACAGGCGCGCCAGCTCGTCGATCAGGCCGAAGTCGTCGCTCTCGACGGTCTCGGCGCGATGGTTCGTCCGGTAGCGCTCGGCCACCGCGCGCGCGAACGCCGACTCGTCGAAGCCCGGCTCGGTGAACGCGATCGAGCAGGTGTTGACGGGATCCGGAGAGAGGCCCGCCATCATCGCCACCACCGCGCTCGAGTCCACCCCGCCGGACAGGAACGCGCCGAGCGGCACCTCCGAGATGAGGCGCAGCCGGACCGACTCGCGCAGGCGCGCGACGAGCTCCGCGGCCGCCTCCTGCTCGTTCAGCCGCATGTCGAGCGTGAAGCGGACGTCCCAGTACGCCTTCGGCGCGGCGAGCGGCGCGCCGCGCCTGACGCACAGCGTGTGCGCGGGCGGGAGCTTCAGCGCGCCGGGGAAGATCGTGCGCGGCTCGGGGATGTAGCCGAGCGCGCAGTACTCCTCCACCGCGAACGGGTCGAGCGTGCGCGCGAGGCCGGGGTGCACGAGCAGGCTCTTCAGCTCGGAGCCGAACGCGAGCTCGCCGTTCGGGAGGAGCGCGTAGAAGAGCGGCTTCACGCCCAGGCGGTCGCGCGCGAGGAAGAGCGTCTCGCGGTTGCGGTCCCACAGCGCGAACGCGAACATGCCGCGGAAGCGCGTCACGCAGTCCTCGCCCCACTCCTCCCAGGCGTGGACGATCACCTCGGTGTCGCTCTTGGTGCGGAAGACGTGGCCGCGCGCGGCGAGCTCGGGGATCAGCTCCTGGTAGTTGTAGATCTCGCCGTTGAAGACGACGACGACGCTGCCGTCCTCGTTGAAGAGCGGCTGCTGCCCGGTGGCGAGGTCGATGATCGAGAGGCGCCGGTGGCCGAGGCCCAGGCCGGGCTCGAAGTGCGTCGCGCCCTCGTCGGGGCCGCGGTGGTGCTGGCTCTCGTTCATGCGCGCGACGAGCGCGCGCGAGATCTCGCGCTTGCCGCGCGTGTCGAGGAGGCCGACGAGGCCGCACATGGCTAGTCGGCCTCCGGCATTGCGAAGGCCGACCAGCCGAGTCCGGTCAGGCGATCAGCTCGTGGCGGACGCCGATTTTCTCGTATGTGAGCAGCGCTCGCCGGTCCCGCGTGAGGAGTTGGGCGCCCGCACGCTTCGCCGTTTCGGCGATCAGCGCGTCGTAGATCATGCCCCCGGTCAGTCCCGCCGCGACCGCCGACTCGAGAACGGCGCGATGCGCGGTGCCCGGCAGCGTCAGTAGCGCGGCCGGAAACCGCTCTGACAGAAACGTCGCAACCAATCCCGCCGGCGCGCGGTGCGGCGGAGGAAGGCGAGTGAGCACCGAATAGGTTTCGATCAACGCGTGCGCCGGCAAACGTGGCTTGCGCGCAAGGATGGACAGTGCGGTCTCGTGCCCCTCGTGCCACGAGGCAAATCCCGCCACCACGACGCTCGTATCGACCGCGATCAACGACGGGTCTGCTCGATCGTCTCGCGGACGAGCTCGTCGGTGAGCGGCGGCAACTTCTTGGCCGGGACGGCGACGCGTCCGCCTCGTCGCCCGACGAGCGCCATCGGTGTAGGCGCCGGCTCGATTTCGAGCCGCCCGTCGCGCTCACGGATGTCGACGACCCGACCTCCGACCAGTCCCAGCCGTTCACGTAGCACCTTCGGAACTACGATCCGCCCAGCGGCATCGATGGTAGATTTCATGGCAGAAGTTTACCACGACGAATGGCATCGTCAGCGCGCCCGCACGAAGCCCGACGCCTGGACGGGCGCCCGCGCCGCGAGCAGATCGCGGTACAGCTCCCCGTACCGCCGCACCATCCCGTCCAGGCTGAAAAGCTGCTCGGCGCGCGCGCGTCCCCCCCGCCCGCGCGCGGCGGCCAGCTGAGGCGCACGGAAACAGGCAACGATCTCGCGCGCGAGCGCTTCCGGGTCCTCCGGCGGGACGAGCACCCCGGTGACGCCCTCCTCCACCAGCTCCGGGTTGCCGCCCACGTTGGTCGCGATCACCGGCAGGCCGGTCGCCA
>JAGVSZ010000005.1:3938-18165 GCA_019137045.1 Betaproteobacteria bacterium | reverse complement strand
AGCACCGCGACCTTGTCGTTCAGCCGGTACTGCTTGCCGCCCTGCTCGAAGGTGATCGTGCGGCGCACCGCGTCGCGCAGGTTGCGCTGCCCGTCGATCATGTTGTCCCACGTCGGGCAGTTCGCGTCCTCGAAGTCGGCCATGAAGGTCGAGGCGCCCGAGTTGAGCGCGTTGATGACCATCTTGCGGTCGGTGGGGCCGGTGATCTCGACGCGGCGGTCGAGCATGTCCCGCGGCTGCGCGCAGATCTGCCACTCCGACTCGCGGATCGACTTCGTCTCCGCCAGGAAATCGGGCAGCCTGCCCGCGTCGAACTCCTTCTGGCGCGCGGCGCGGCGCGCGAGCAGCTCCTGCCGGCGCGGCTCGAACGCGCGGTGCAGCCTGGCGACGAACGCCATGGCCTCGGGCGTGAGGATCTGCGCGTACTCGGGCGTGACGCGGCCGTGAACTTCGACGCCGCCGGGAAACTTGTCGGTCATGGGGGTGCTCGCGAGGGTAGGGAAACGAGCGGCGGATCTTACCGTTGTTGCGCGACCGAATCCTTGATCTGGATGATCATTCCGGATTGCGAAAAACTCGGTCTGCGCCCGGATCCGCGACGGGCGGCGGGCAGGTGCAGAAGAGGTTCCGGTCCCCGTACACGTTGTCGATCCGACCCACCGGCGACCAGTACTTCGCCGCCGCAAGCGCCGGCACCGGATACGCGGCGACGGCGCGCGAATAGGGGTGCGACCACTGGTCGGCGCTGACCGCGCGCGCGGTGTGCGGCGCGTGCTTGAGCGGGTTGTCCTCGCGCGGCCACCGGCCCGCCTCGATCTCGGCGATCTCCTTCCGGATCGCGATCATCGCGTCGACGAACCGGTCGAGCTCGGCCATCGGCTCGCTCTCCGTGGGCTCCACCATCAGCGTGCCCGCGACCGGGAACGACATCGTCGGCGCGTGGATGCCGAAGTCGATCAGCCGCTTCGCGATGTCCTCGGCGGTGACCCCGCTCGTCTCCTTCAGCGCGCGCGGATCGAGGATGCACTCGTGCGCCACCCCGCCGTGCTCGCCGGTGTACAGGACCGGGAAGTGCGGCGCGAGGCGGTGCGCCACGTAGTTCGCGCTCAGCACGGCGACGCGCGCCGCCTCGGTCAGTCCCCTGCCGCCCATGAGCGCGATGAACGCCCACGCGATCGGCAGGATGCCCGCGCTGCCGTACGGCGCCGAGCACACCGGCCCGACCGCGCCCGGCGCAGGTGGCGCGAGCGGATGCCCGGGCAGGAACGGCGCGAGGTGCGCCTTCACCGCGAGCGGGCCGACGCCCGGCCCGCCGCCGCCGTGCGGGATGCAGAAGGTCTTGTGCAGGTTGAGGTGCGACACGTCGGCGCCGAAGCGGCCGGGCGAAGCGCTCCCCATGAGCGCGTTCAGGTTCGCGCCGTCGAGGTACACCTGCCCGCCGTGCGCGTGCACGATGTCGCAGGCCTCGCGGATGTTCGGCTCGTACACGCCGTGCGTGGAGGGGTAGGTCACCATGATCCCCGCCAGGTCGGCGGCGTGCCGCGCCGCCTTCGCCGCGAGGTCGTCGAGGTCGACGTTGCCGCCCGGATCGGTCGCCACCACGACGACGTCGCAGCCCGCCATCTGCGCCGAGGCGGGATTGGTCCCGTGCGCCGAGCCGGGCACGAGCACGACGCGGCGGTGCCCCTCGCCGCGGCTCGCGTGGTAGGCGCGGATCGCGACCAGTCCGGCGAACTCCCCCTGCGCGCCCGAGTTCGGCTGCAGCGAGACCGCGTCGTAGCCGGTGATCGCGCACAGCCAGCGCTCGAGCCCGTCGGTCAGCTCGCGGTAGCCGAGCGCCTGGTCCGCGGGCGCGAACGGGTGCAGGTGGGCGAACTCCGGCCAGGTGATCGCGAGCATCTCGGTGGTCGCGTTCAGCTTCATCGTGCAGGAGCCGAGCGGGATCATCGTCCGGTCGAGCGCGAGGTCGCGGTCGGCGAGCGCGCGCAGGTAGCGCAGCATCGCCGTCTCGGAGCGATGGCGGTGGAACACCGGGTGCGCGAGGAACGCGCTCGTGCGCGCGAGCGCGGGCGGCAGCCGGTCGGGCGCGGCGGCGTCGAGCGCCCCCCAGCCGCGCACCGGCGCGCCGCGCAGCGCGAAGACGTGCAGGAGCGACTCCACTTCGGCGGCGGTCGTCGGCTCGTCGAGCGAGAGGCCGACCGTCCCGGCGTCCACGTGCCGCAGGTTGAATCCGGCCGCGACCGCGCGCGCGTGGATCGCCGCGGTGTCCGCGCCGGTCTCCACGACGACCGTGTCGAAGAAGTCGCGCGGCGCGACCGGCCACCCGAGCCCGGCCAGGCCGTGCGCGAGCACGGCGGCGTGGCGATGGACGCGCCGGGCGATCGCCTTCAGGCCCTCCGGCCCGTGGTAGGCCGCGTACAGCGCGGCCATGACGGCGAGCAGCACCTGCGAAGTGCAGATGTTGCTGGTCGCCTTCTCGCGGCGGATGTGCTGCTCGCGCGTCTGCAGCGCGAGGCGGTACGCCGGTGCGCCGTGGCTGTCGACCGTCACCCCGACCAGCCGCCCCGGCAGCGCGCGCTTGAGCGCATCGGTGCAGGCGAGGAACGCGGCGTGCGGCCCGCCGTACCCCATCGGCACGCCGAACCGCTGCGTCGAGCCGACCGCGATGTCCGCGCCGAGCTCGCCCGGCGGCACGAGCAGCGTGAGCGCGAGCACGTCGGTCGCGACCGCGACGTGCACCTTGCGCGCGCGCAGCGCCGCGATCAGGGGGCGATGGTCCACCACCGCGCCGGTCGTCCCCGGATACTGCAACAGCGCGCCGAAGTACGCGCCGGCGAGCGCCGCCTCGGGCGCGCCGACCACGACCTCCACGCCGAGCGCCTGCGCGCGCGTGCGCAGGACCGCGATCGTCTGGGGATGGCAGTCGGCGGCGGCGAAGAACGCGCGCGCTGTGCCTGCGGCGGCGCGCAGGCACAGCGCCATCGCCTCGGCCGCCGCGGTGCCCTCGTCCAGCAGCGACGCGTTGGCGACGTCGAGCCCGGTGAGGTCGGTGATCATCGTCTGGAAGACGAGCAGCGCCTCGAGGCGCCCCTGCGAGATCTCGGGCTGGTACGGCGTGTACGCGGTGTACCAGGCCGGGTTCTCGAGCACGTTGCGCAGGATCACCGCCGGCGTGTGGGTGCCGTAGTAGCCCATCCCGATGAACGACCTCAGCACCCGGTTCCGGCCCGCGAGCCGGCGCAGCTCGGCGAGCACCGCCGCCTCGTCGCCCACCGCCGGGAAGGAGAGCGGCTCGCGGTCGCGGATCGGCTCGGGGATCAGGCGCTCGACCATCTCGTCGAGCGAGCGCAGCCCGAGCGCGCCCAGCATGGCGCGCTGCTCCGCCGGGCTCGGGCCGATGTGGCGCGCGGCGAACGCGGGCAGCTCGCCCGCGGTGAGGGCGGGGCGCGCGGTCATTGCGCCGCCCCGGCGCCGGCCGCGTAGGCGGAGGCATCCAGGAGCGCGGCGAGATCGCCCGGATTCGCGGGCTTCAGGCGGTACAGCCAGGCCGCGAACGCGTCCGCGTTGATGCGCTCCCAGTGCCCGGGAATCGCGTCGTTCACCGCGACGACCTCGCCCGCGACCGGCGCATAGATGTCGGAGGCGGCTTTCACCGACTCGACCACGCCGACCGCGTCGCCCGCGCTCACGCGCGCCCCGACCTGCGGAAACTCGACGAACACGATGTCGCCGAGCGCCTCCTGCGCGAAGTCGGTGATGCCGACCGCGAGCGTCCCGTCGGGCTCGGGGCGAACCCATTCGTGCGTCTTCGTGTACCTGAGTTCCGGCGGCGCCTTGATCATGACTGTCCTTTCTGACTGGGTTCCAGATAGCGCTCGATCGCGCTCGCACCGCTGCGCACGAAGGGCGGCGCGACCGCGACTGCGCGCAGCCGCCTGCCGCGCACCTCGACTTCCACCGGGTCGCCCGCCGCGACGCCCGCGGGCACGCGCGCGAGCGCGATCGAACGCCCGAGCGTGGGCGCGAACGAACCGCTCGTGGTCTGTCCCTCGCCCCGGGCCGTGTGCACCGGCTGGTGCGCGCGCAGCACGCCCGGATCGAGCAGCACGATCCCGCGCAGCACGCGCGTCGGCGCAGCGAGCGCCGCCCGGCCCACGAAGTCGCGCGCCTGGCGCGTGTCCACGGTCCACGCCAGCCCCGACTCGAGCGGGCTCGTGGTCTCGTCCATGTCCTGGCCGTAGAGGTTCAAGCCCGCCTCCAGGCGCAGCGTGTCGCGCGCGCCCAGGCCGCAGGGCCGCACGTTCGCCCGCGCGAGCGCGTCCCAGGCGCGCGGCGCGAGCGGCGCGGGCAGCATGAGCTCGAAGCCGTCCTCGCCGGTGTAGCCGGTGCGCGCGACGAACCCGTCGCGGAAGAAGGCGCCCTCGAAGTGGGCGAGCGCGGCGCTCGCCGCGTGCAGGCCCGCGAGCGCGCGCCAGGCGAGCTCGCGCGCGTACGGCCCCTGCACCGCGATCAGCGCGAGGTCGGGGCGCGGCACGACGTCCACCTCCTCCGCGCGCTGCGCGGCGAGGCGGGCGAGCCAGGCGAGGTCCTTGTCCGCCGTGCCGGCGTTGACGACGAGCCGGAACGCGTCCGCGGCGACGAAATAGGCGATGAGATCGTCGATCACGCCGCCGCGCGCGTCGAGCATGCACGAGTACAGGGCGCGCCCGGGCGCGGCGAGCTTCGCGACGTCGTTGGCGAGGGCGTAGCGCAGGAACGAGCGCGCGCCCGCGCCCAGCACCTCGACCACGCGCATGTGCGAGACGTCGAACATGCCGGCCGCGCGGCGCACCGCGTGGTGCTCCTCGATCTGCGAGCCGTAGTGGAGCGGCATCTCCCAGCCGCCGAACTCGACCAGCTTCGCGCCC
Source organism: Betaproteobacteria bacterium (assembly GCA_019137045.1). Taxonomy (GTDB): domain Bacteria; phylum Pseudomonadota; class Gammaproteobacteria; order Burkholderiales; family SG8-39; genus JAGVSZ01. The sequence continues at coordinate 13,258 of JAGVSZ010000005.1, read as the reverse complement.
GCCGCGCGGTGGGCCGCGTTCAGCACCGTCTGCTTGAGCACCGCACCTCCCGTCCGCAAACGAAAAGGGCGAAGCGCCGTGCGCCTCGCCCCCTCTGTCCTCGGTACCTGAGACGCGCGGCGTCCCGCGTGCCCCTTCGGTGGCCCGCGCTCCGGCGCATGCCGGACGCAGACGCTCTCCAGAGCGGCCCGCCGTCGATGGTGTTCAGCCTGAGCGGTTCACGGGCGTTTGCGCCTTCGGCGGCGCCGGTGCGGGTCCTCCGCGCCGGCGCGCTCTCCCATCGCGACGATCGGCCGGTTGCGCGGCAAGCTTAGCACCATCCGCGCGCGGCCTCGTCCCGGCGGCGCAGCGCGCCGGCGCTCGGCGCTAGACCGCGCGACGCCCTTCCAGCCGGCGCGCGAACCCGCGCGCCCTGAAAGCGAGCACGACGAGGAGCGCGCCGAAGACGATGGCATAGGCGGCGATCAGCCACAGCACCGCGAGCGCACCTGCCGCGGGCTGCAGGACCAGCAGCACGCCGAACGCCACCGACGCGAGCCCCGCGAGGCCGAGCAGCCATTCGCCCTCGATCTCCTTGCGCAGGCGGATCGCCGCGACGATCTCGAGCACGCCGGTGGCGACCGCCCAGATCGCGATGTAGAACAACAGCGCGAGCGCGGTGACGCCGGGGTGGAAGAGCGTCAGCACGCCGACGCCGATGCCGAGCAGCCCGCCGAGCAGGAGCACCCACCAGTTCTCGCGGTCCTTGCGGGCGCCGAGCGCCTGCCACACGCCGATCGCGCCATCTGCGAGCGCAAACGCGCCGAACAGCAGCACCAGCGTCGCGAGCGACAGGCCCGGCTGAAAGTAGGTGAGGATGCCGAAGAGGATCGCGATGATCCCTTTCAGGAGCAGCAGCCACCAGCTGCGCGACAGCACCGTCGAAATGCGTTCGTTCAACACGTTCTCGATAGCCATTTGCGACCTCCGGGACACGCACGACGAGTGGGCCCGGGCCTCGACCGCCCGAACGCCGGCGGCAGTCTACCGCGCGCGCGCCGCGGCGCGCTACTTCGTCGCGTGGCTCGGCCGCGAGACCGCGAGCTCGATCGAGATCGCCGCCGCTTCGCTGTAGGTCGCCTCCACCCGGTCGCCGACTGCGAGCGCCTTCAGCTGACCGGCGCCCCGCGCCCGCAGCTCGACGGTCTGCTGCGCCCAGCGCAGCGTGACGGTGCGCTTCGCCGGGTCCTTCCCGATCACGTCGGCCGTCACCGTCAAGTGTCGCGGCCCGTCCCCCGCGGCGGGCTCGCCGCGCCCCCGCGCGGGCGTGCCGCTCTTCCGGACCTCGATCAGCACGGGTTCGAGGTAGCGCACCACGATCAGGTCGCCCGTGCGCACCTGATCGAACCCGCGCACCTCCGGGCCGGCCGCAAACGTCATCGGGCCCCGCGCCAGGTGCACGGTCACGGTGCGCGCCGCGCGGTCGAGCGTCTCGACCCGCGCGGTGATGCGCGCGACTTTCGCGACGGTCGCCTTCTGGGCGCTCGCCGGCGGCGCCAGCATGACGCCCAGCGCCGCGCAGAGCACGGTCGCGCCCGCGAGCGAGCGCAGGCTCGCGATCAGGCGGCGCTCCGTCCGTTCAACGCGCGCTCGGCGGAGATCGGTCGGCTTCATCGCGCCTCGGAACGGGCTCGACCCCGGGCCGCGCCTCGGACGGCCCGCCCGTGCTCGCGTCCGCCCGCCGGAACTCGCTCGGCGACTTCCCGGTCCAGCGGCGGAACGCCCGGTTGAAGCTCGAGGGCTCGGCGAAGCCGAGCAGATAGGCGATCTCGCCGACCGCGTAGTCGGTGCGGCGGGCGTACTCGACCGCGAGGTCCTTGCGCGTCTCGTCCAGCAGCCGCTCGAACGACGTGCCGGCCTCGGCGAGCCGCCGGTGCAGGGTGCGCGGGCTGACGCAGACGTCGCGCGCGACCGCGCCCTGCGCCGGTGTGCCGGACGGGAAACGGGCGAGCAGCGCGCGCTTGACCTGCGCCACGACGTCCGCGCGGTCGAGCCGGGCGAGATAGTCCGCGACCAGGTTGTCGCTCGCGACCGCGACGCCGGGGTTGGCCGTGGCGAGCGGGTGCGCGAGATCCTCGCGCCGGCAGAGGAGGCTCGGGCTGGCCGCGCCCCAGACGATCGGCGCGCGGAACCACTCCTCGAACGCCAGCGCGCACTCGGGCCGCGCGCGCTCGACCGTCACCTCGAGCGGGGCGAACGCATCGCCGTAGGTGACGCGGCAGAGCTTGACGATGCCCGCCAGGATCGCGTCCGGCCGCGACAGGGGCCGCAGGGGCCGTCCGCCGATGTAGCTCACGACGAAGCGCAGGCCGGCGGGCTCCTCCCGGAGCTCGCCGCGCCACACGTCGGCGAGCACGCGCGTGGAGCGGGCGAGCCGCGCCATCGCGTCGAAGAGCGTCGCGCTCGCGAGCCAGGCGTAGCCGACCGCGTGCAGCGCGACGCCCCGCACCTGCTGCCCGATCGCGAGCCCGATGCACGGGTCCGCGGTCGCGCGCTCGGCGAGCTCGAACACGCGCTGGCTGGCGTCGGCGCGAATGCGCGCCTCGGGCGTGCGGAAGAGCGCGGGGTCGATGCCCGCCTGGCGCAGCAGGGCGTCCGCGTCCACCCCGCGCGCCTCCAGGGCGCGCGCGAGATTGATCCCCGGCGAGAGCAGCACGGTCGTGCGCGCACTGGAATTAGAGCGCTCCATCGAACCGCTGGCCTCCCGCGTCTATCGTCTGGCGTGTCCGGACAGGGTCCGAGAATAGCCGAGGACGTACCTTCGGCGCCATCGCCTTGGAGCCGCGCGTGCCCCCGCAGCGGAACGACCCGATGGACGCCGAACACTGGGATCCGGAGCGCGTGCGCGTCGCGCTTCGCGCTCACACGACCGCGCACGCGCCGCCGTGCGACGGCGAGGCCGCCCTCGCCGACCGCGCGCTGTTCCTGCTCGGGCGCGGCGACGCCTCGCTCGAAGCCGACTTCGCCGCCTTCTACCCCGCATTCGCGTCGCGCGCCGCGGCCGGGGTCCGACGGGACCTGTTCGAGCGCGTCCGCGCGCATGCGCGCAGCGGCCTGCTGCGCGGCAACGTGCTGGTGCACTTCCTGCGCCTGGAGGACGACCGCGCGATAGTCGCCGAGGCCGCGTTCGACGTCGCCCGCCTGGACGTCGCGGCGGCGGGGGGGGCGCCGCGCGGTGCGGATTGCGTGCTCGAGCACGTCGTCAACGGCGCCGTGGCGAATCCCGGCGCGGCGCTCGGCGGGCTCCTCGCGCTCGCGCGCGACGAGGTCAATCGCAAGCTCGTGCTGCTGCGGCCGGCGCTCGCGCTGCCGCAGGCGGACGCCGCGCTCGCGCAGATGGCGCGCCATGCGCGCACCCCGGTTCACGTCGCGACGGTCTCGTTCTGGCTCGGCTGGATGGAGGCGCTGGCGGGCGGCCTCCCGGCGACCCGGCGGGTCTTCGATCACGCCGCCGCGGCGCTCGTCGCCCAGCGCCGGGCGGTGCGCGGCGCGATCGTCTTCGACGGCAGCTGGATCGCCCGGCAGACCGGGGCGGAGGCGGCGCCGGCCGGCGCCCGCGAGCTCCCGCTCTGCCGCTTCAGCGCGAGCGTCACACCGCGCCTCGCCGCGCTCGCCGCCGCGGGACCGCGCCCGGTCAGCCTCCAGGATGCCCTGGACGCCTGGGCCGCGGTCCCCTGACGGCGGGACGCGGACGACCGACCGCTCACTCCACCGGCGTCTCGACCGCCCGACCGGGCTTCTCGTCGAGGCCGAGCTCCGCGATCTTGCGCGTGATCGTGTTGCGGCCGATGCCGAGCAGGGTCGCCGCCTCGATCCGCCGCCCGCCGGTGTGCTCGAGCGCCTTCGCGATCAGCGTCCGCTCGAACTCCCGCGTCAGGCTGTCCATGATCTGGGGCTCCCCGCGCGCGAGCGCCGCTTCGGCGGCGCTGCGCAGCGCCGCGGTCCAGTGCGCCGCGCCGGCGTCCGTCTCGGCGGCGCGCAGCTCGGGCGGAAGGTCGCCCACGTCGACGGTCTGCGCCGGCGCCATCACCGTCAGCCAGTGGCACACGTTCTCGAGCTGGCGCACGTTGCCCGGCCACGCCTGCGCGGCGACGTAGCGCAGCGCGCGCTCGGTGAGCCGCTTGGCCTCGACCCCGAGCTCGCGCGCGCTCTTGGCGAGGAAGTGCCGCACGAGGAGCGGAATGTCCTCGCGCCGCTCGCGCAGGCTGGGCAGGCGCAGGCGGATGACGTTCAGGCGGTGGTAGAGATCCTCGCGGAAAGTGCCCGCGCGCACGCGCGCCTCGAGGTCCTGGTGGGTCGCGGCGATCACGCGGACGTTCGCCTTGAGCGGCTGGTGGCCGCCGACGCGGTAGAACTGCCCGTCGGAGAGCACGCGCAGCAGGCGCGTCTGCAGGTCGCTCGCCATGTCGCCGATCTCGTCCAGGAAGAGCGTCCCGCCCTCGGCCTGCTCGAAGCGCCCGCGCCGCATCGCCTGCGCCCCGGTGAACGCCCCGCGCTCGTGGCCGAAGAGCTCGCTCTCGAGCAGGTCCTTGGGCATGGCCGCGGTGTTGATCGCGACGAACGGCTGCCCCGCGCGCGGACTGTGGCGATGCAGGGCGCGCGCCACCAGCTCCTTGCCCGATCCCGACTCGCCGGTGATCAGCACGGTCGCGCTCGAAGCCGACAGCCGCCCGATCGCGCGGAACACCTCCTGCATCGCGGGGGCCTGGCCGAGGATCTCGGGCGACGCGCCTGCGCTCTCCTCCGCGCCGGCCTCGCGCAGGCTCTCGCCCACCGCGCGCCGGATGAGCTCGACCGCCTGGTCGACGTCGAAGGGCTTGGGCAGGTACTCGAACGCCCCGCCCTGGAAGGCCGCGACCGCGCTCTCGAGGTCGGAGTAGGCGGTCATGATGATCACCGGCAGCTCGGGGTGCTTCGCCTTGACGTTCTGCAGCAGCTCGAGCCCGGAGGTGCCCGGCATGCGGATGTCGGACACCAGCACCTGCGGCGCGTCGCGCTCGAGCTCCGCGAGCGCCTCCTGCGCCACGCCGAACGTCTTGCACGGGATGCCCTCGCGGGCGAGCGCCTTCTCGAACACCCAGCGGATCGAGCGGTCGTCGTCGATGACCCAGACGGGCTTCATGCGGCTGCCTTCGTAGCGTCGAGCGGAAAGTGGATCCGGAACACGGTGCGGCCGGGCGCGCTCTCGCACTCGATCGAGCCGCCGTGCTGCTGCACGTAGGCCTGCGCGAGGGTGAGGCCGAGACCGGTGCCGCCCTCCCTGCCCGACACGAGCGGGTAGAACACGCGCTCGCGCAGCTCGGGCGGGATCCCGGGACCGTCGTCGATCACCTGCAGTTCGAGCGCCAGGCGGTGCATGCGGCGCGCGATCGTCACGAAGCGGGCGACCCGCGTGCGCAGCGTGATCGTTCCGGGCGGGTCGTCGCCCCGTTTGCGCGCGCCGAGCACCGCCTGCGCGCCGTTGCGGACCACGTTGAGCACCACCTGGATGAGCTGCTCGCGGTCGGCGTGGAGGTCGGGGAGGCTCGCGTCGAAGTCGCGCTCGATGCGCACCCCGGCGGGGAACTCGGCGAGGATGAGACTGCGCACCCGGTCGCACACCTCGTGCACGTTCACCGGCCCGACGTGCGGGGCGCGGTGCGGCGTGAGGAGGCGATCCACCAGGAGCTGGAGGCGGTCGGCCTCCTTGATGATGACCTGGGTGTACTCGCGCAGCTCCGGCCGCTCGAGCTCGCGCTCGAGCAGCTGCGCCGACCCGCGCAGCCCGCCCAGCGGATTCTTGATCTCGTGCGCGAGGTTGCGGATCAGCTCGCGGTTCGCGAACGCGTGCGAGAGCTCGCGCTCCTCGCGCTCGATGCGCCGGCGCTTGTCGATGGCGCGCAGCTCGACCGCCAGGCGGCACTCGCGCGGGCCGTCGGCGGGCGTCACGAGGCAGTTGAGCGCGAGCGGCGTGCCGCCCTGCCGCGTGAGCGTGAGCTCCTGGTCCCAGAAGCCCCAGCTGCGCGCGGCCGCCTCCCGCAGCTTGGCCGCGAGCGCCTGCGCGTCGGTGAACAGCGCGCAGAACGCCTGCCCGGCGAGCGCGCGGCGGCTCGCGGCGAGCAGGTTCTCGGCCGACGGGTTGGCGTGGACGACGCGCAGCTCGGCGTCGAGCAGGAGGACAGCCGTGGCGAGCAGCTCGAGTCCGGCAAGCGCGGGCGCGCTCATCGGGCGTCTCCGGCGCCTTGCGCGCAGGGACCGGAAGCGCGCGGGTCCCCGTGCGCGCGGTGGCCGCGCCCGACGGCGCGGGGCGGGAGGCCTACTTCAGGTTGGCGAGCTCGCGCCGGATGGCCGAGACGTTGCGCTCGTGCAGCTCGACCGCCTCCTGGTACGGCTTCAGGCGGTCGAGGACGCGCTGGTAGTTGCGCTCGTCGCCGTGGCGCACCGACTCCTGCTCGGTGAGCTTCGCCTTCGCGTCGACGAGGCTCCTCTCCTCGGTCGCGAGCTCGTCCTCGAGGATCTTGCGGCGATTGTCGTCGCGGGCACGCTGGGTGTCGCGGTCCACCCGCGGAAAGTTGGGCGGCGTCGCGGTGGCGGCCTGCGTGCCCGGCGCGCGCGTCGCGGCCGGGGTGGCGCCGCGCGCGAGCCCGGAGACCACCGAGACCTCCTTGGTCACCACCACGCAGCTCTTGCCCTCGGTGTCCTTCTTGATGTTCGTGTAGTGCGGGCGACCGTCCGCCTCGGCGCAGCGCCAGACGGTCCCCTGTGCATGGGCGACCGGGGCCAGCGCGAGCGTGGCAGCGAGGACTGCGGCGGTTCTCATGGCGGTCACCCGAGCGGAGGTGGGAGATGAAGTCTAGGCCATGACCCTCCTGATTACAAATGGCTTTCCCGGTCGGCGCAAGCCAAATATCACGCCCCGCGCCGGGGGTGGCGCGGGGGCGTGGGGGAAACGTTCCGGGGCTGTGCATCGGGAAAAAAGGACGGGGGCGCCGGCCCCCGTCCGGCGAGCGGGGCGGCCCGCCCCTCAGGCGCTGTAGTACATGTCGAACTCGAGCGGGTGCGTGGTCATGCGGAAGCGCGTGACCTCGTCCATCTTGAGCGCGATGTACGCGTCGATCACGTCGTTCGAGAACACCCCGCCGCGGGTCAGGAACTCGCGGTCCTTGTCGAAGTGCTCGAGCGCCATGTCGAGCGACGAGCAGACGTTGGGGACCTTCTTCGCCTCCTCGGGCGGCAGGTGGTAGAGGTCCTTGTCGAACGGGTCGCCGGGGTGGATCTTGTTCTGCACGCCGTCCAGCCCCGCCATCAGCATCGCCGCAAAGGCGAGGTACGGGTTCGCCGTCGGGTCGGGGAACCGCACCTCGACGCGCCGCGCCTTGTCGCTCGAAACGAACGGGATGCGGCACGCAGCCGAACGGTTGCGCGCCGAGTACGCGAGGTTGATCGGCGCCTCGAAGCCCGGCACCAGGCGCTTGTAGCTGTTGGTGCCGGGGTTGGTGATGGCGTTCAGCGCCTTCGCGTGCTTGATGATGCCGCCGATGTAGTACAGCGCGAAGTCCGACAGGCCCGCGTAGCCGTTGCCGGCGAAGAGGTTCTTGCCCTCCTTCCACACCGACTGGTGGACGTGCATGCCCGAGCCGTTGTCCCCCACCACCGGCTTCGGCATGAAGGTCGCGGTCTTGCCGTAGGACGCGGCGGTCATCCACACCGTGTACTTGAGGATCTGCATCCAGTCGGCGCGCTTCACCAGCGGCGCGAACATGGTGCCGATCTCGCACTGGCCCGGCGCGGCCACCTCGTGGTGGTGCACCTCGACTTCCACGCCCTGCTGCTCGAGCGCGAGCACCATCGCGTTGCGGATGTCCTGCAGCGTGTCGACCGGCGGCACCGGGAAGTAGCCGCCCTTCACCGCCGCGCGATGGCCCATGTTGCCGCCCTCGTACTCCTGGCCCGAGGACCAGGGCGCCTCCTCCGACTTGATCTTCACCGAGCAGCCGGACATGTCGACGTTCCAGGTCACGCCGTCGAAGATGAAGAACTCGGGCTCCGGACCGAAGTAGGCGGTGTCGCCGAGGCCGGTGGACTTGAGGTAGGCCTCCGCCTTCTTCGCGATCGAGCGCGGATCGCGGTTGTACGGCTTCATGTCGGAGGGCTCGATCACGTCGCAGTTGATGTTGAGGACCGGCTCGTCGGTGAACGGGTCCATGCGCGCCGAGACCGGGTCGGGCATGAGCAGCATGTCCGAGGCTTCGATGCCCTTCCACCCCGCGATCGAGGAGCCGTCGAAGGCGTGGCCGTGCTCGAACTTGTCGAGCGTGAAGTGCTTGATCGGCACGGAGACGTGCTGCTCCTTGCCGCGCGTATCGGTGAAGCGCAGGTCGACGAACTTGACTTCCTTCTCCTTGATCAGCTTCATGACGTCGGCCGCGGTCGTGGCCATGTGTTCTTCTCCTATCGACGGTAATAAACGGAAAGAAACCCAACGCGGGAAAACGGGCGGCTCGCTGCGAGATCCATGCCATGCACCGAAATGGCGCTAGATCGTTGTCCTGAAAGCACTTTGGCGCGCGATCTTCGTTTTGACTGCACCAGAATGGTGCAGACCGCCGGGATTATGCGCCTTGGCGGTGCACCCCGGCGCCGCGCTTGGCCGGCGCGATCCAAGCGGCTAGACTCGATCGAGCCGTTCCCGCCCGATTCAGCCCCATGAGTACCATCGCCGAAGCCCTCGCTCGCGCGCGCGCGCGCGGCGCCGCCCTGCGCCTGCCCTACGCTGGTGCGGTCACACCGGCGGAGGCTTTCGCGATCCTGCGCGACGACCCCGCTGCGCGGCTGGTCGATGTCCGCACCCGGGCCGAGTGGGAGTGGGTCGGGCGACCCCCCGCAGCCGTCTTCATCGAGTGGAATACCTGGCCGGGAGGCGGGCGCAACGCCGCCTTCGCCCACGAGCTCCTCGAGCGCGTGCCGGACAAGGCCGCACCGGTCCTGTTCCTGTGCCGGAGCGGCGGGCGTTCGCACCACACCGCGCTCCTCGCCCGCGAGCTCGGCTACACGCAGGCGTTCAACGTCCTCGAAGGCTTCGAAGGCGACAAGGATGCGCACGGCCACCGGGGAACGATCGGCGGCTGGAAGGTCGCCGGACTGCCCTGGGTGCAAGGCTGAGCGCCACCGTCGCGCGGCCGGCGCTCCCCCGCCGGGCCCGAAGCTTCTAGAATCCGCCGCTCTTCCACCGGACGCGCACGCATGCTCAATCCGATCCGCGGAACGCGCGGCATGGCGGTCGCCCCGCACGCCCTCGCGTC
>JAGVSZ010000005.1:0-3889 GCA_019137045.1 Betaproteobacteria bacterium | reverse complement strand
GGCCGCGACCATCGCGGTGGTGTACCCGCACATGAACTCGATCGGGGGCGACTCGTTCTGGCTGGTGCACGTGCCGGGACGCGACGTCCGCGGCATCGACGCGTGCGGCGCGGCGGCGCAGGCCGCGTCGATCGGCTGGTATCGCGAGCGCGGCATCGCCACGGCGATCCCCTTTCGCGGCGGCGTCGCGGCGAACACGGTCGCCGGCACCATCTCGGGCTGGGCGCTCGCGTGCGAGGCGGCGCGGGAGATGGGCGGCCGGCTGCCGCTCTCGCGCCTGCTCGCCGACGCGATCCACCATGCGCAGGCGGGCAGCCCGGTCACGCGCAGCCAGCACGTCAACACGGCGACCAGGCGCGCGGAGCTCGCACCGCAGCCGGGTTTCGCCGGGGTTTTCCTGCCCGGCGGGCAGGTGCCGGCGACCGGCGCCCGCTTCGTCCAGCCCCGCCTCGGGGCCACGCTCGCGCGGCTCGCCGCGGCCGGGCTCGACGACTTCTATCGCGGGGAGCTCGCGCGCGCGCTCGCCGCGGACCTGGCCGCCGCCGGCTCCCCGGTGGGCCTCGCGGACCTCGCGGCGCACCGGGCGCAGTGGCGCGCGCCCCTCGTTCTCGAGCACTCGCTCGGCCGCGTGTACAACATGCCGCCCCCGACGCAGGGGCTGGTGAGCCTGCTGATCCTCGGCCAGCTCGACCGGCTCGGCATCGAGCGGCTCGATCCGCTCGGCGCCGACTACGTGCACGCCTGCGTGGAGGCGGTGAAGGGCGCGTTCCGGATACGCGACCGGTACATCACCGACCCCGCGCACATGACCGTCGATCCGCAGAGCTTCCTCGCGCCCGGCCAGGTGAGCGCGCTCGCGGCGAAGATCGATCCCGGACGCGCCGCGCCCTGGGGCGCGGGCAAGGGTCCCGCCGACACGATCTGGATGGGCGTGATCGACGGCGCGGGGCGCGCGGTGAGCATGATCCAGAGCGTCTATCACGAGTTCGGCTCGGGCGTGGTGCTGGGCTCGACCGGGGTGTGCTGGCAGAACCGCGGCTGCTCGTTCAGCCTGCGCGAGGGGGCGCTCAATGCGCTCGCGCCGCGCCGCAAGCCGTTCCACACGCTCAACCCCGCCATGGCGCTGCTGAGCGACGGCCGCACGATGGTCTACGGGAACATGGGCGGCGACGGCCAGCCGCAGACGCAGAGCGCGGTGTTCACGCGCACGCTCGTGCACGGGATGAACCCCGCCGCCGCGATCGCCGCGCCGCGCTGGCTGCTCGGCCGCACCTGGGGCCAGGCCACCGAGTCGCTCAAGCTGGAGGGACGCTTCGCCCCCGAGGTCGTCGCCGACCTGCGGGCGCGCGGGCACGAGGTCGACGTGCTCGGGGACTTCGACGAGACGATGGGGCACGCCGGCTGCGTGCTGCGACATGCGGACGGCAACCTCGAGGGCGGGTCGGACCCGCGCAGCGACGGGGGCGTCGCGGCGTTCTAGGAGCGCTTCCCGTCCGCGAGGAGGTCCTGCGTGTCCGCGTGCCGGCGCATGTAGGCGCGCACGTACCCGCACACCGGCACGACCCTGAGCCCGTTCGCGCGCGCGTAGTCGAGCGCCGCCTGCACCACCTGCCCGGCGAGACCCCGCCCCTCGAACCGGCGCGGCACCTCGGTGTGCACGATGTGCATCACGTCGCCCGCCATCCGGTAGTCCGCGCGGCAGAGCGCGCCGTCGACGCAGGCCTCGAAGCGGCGCGCCTCCGGGTTGTGACGGACCTCGAGCCGGGTCATCCCTGGCTCCAGTCGACGATCCCGGCGTAGGCGGTCAGCAGCACGATCGCGCCGAACGCGATCCGGTACCAGGCGAAGAGCGTGAAGTCGTGGGACGCGATGTAGCGCAGCAGCCAGCGGATGCACAGGAACGCGGAGACGAACGCGGTCACCAGGCCCACGCCGAGGATCCCGAGGTCGTGCACGTCGAAGAGCGCCCGGTTCTTCCAGAAGTCGTACGCGCCGGCGGCGATCAGGGTCGGCACCGCGAGGAAGAACGAGAACTCGGTCGCCGCGCGCCGCGACAGCCCGAACAGCATCCCGCCGATGATCGTCGCGCCCGAGCGCGAGGTGCCGGGAACGAGCGCGAAGCACTGCGCGCAGCCGACCTTGAGCGCATCGAGCCAGCTCATCTCGTCGACGCTCCCGACGCGCACGCGGTGGTCGCGCCGCTCGGCCCACAGGATGACGAACGCCCCCACGACGAACGCGATCGCGACCGGGACCGGCTTGAAGAGCGCGCCCTTGATGTGCTTGCCCAACGCGAGACCGAGGACCGCCGCCGGGACGAACGCCACGACGAGGTTCGCGACGAAGCGCCGCGCGGCCGGCTCGGTGAGCATGCGCGCGAGGACGTGCGCGAACTTCGCGCGGTACTCCCAGACCACGGCGAGCATCGCGCCGGTCTGGATGACGAGCTCGAAGATCTTGCCCTTCTCGTCGTTGAACCCGAGCAGGTCGCCGGCGAGGATGAGGTGGCCGGTGCTGGAGACGGGCAGGAACTCGGTGAGGCCTTCGACGACGCCGAGAACGAGCGCCTTGAGGAGCGCGAGGTAATCCATCAGCGGCGCGATTGTAGCCTGCCGTCCCCGCGCGGCCGGCGCGCTGCGACAATCGCGCCGTGGATCTCCGGCGCAGCGTCGATCTCTACTGCGAGCGCACCGACCCCGGTCTCTGGTCGGAGCCGCTCAACGCCGCCTCGAACGCGGCCTTCCTGGTCGCGGCCGCCCTGATCCTGCGTCACGCGCGCGCGCCGGAGGGCGGGGCGCCGTTCGACGCGCGGCTCCTCGCCGCGCTCGTCGCCCTGGTCGGCGCGGGCAGCTTCCTCTTCCACACGTTCGCGACGGTGTGGGCCGCGTGGCTCGACGTGCTCTTCATCCTCGGCTTCATCTACGCGTTTCTCGCCCGCTTCCTCGCGCGCGTGGCCGGCTGGGGCCGGGTCGCGACCGTCGGCGGGCTCGCCGCGTACTGGCTCGCCGCAAAGGGGCTCACGGCGCCCTTTCCGCCCGGCACGCTCAACGGTTCGACCGATTACCTTCCCCCGCTCCTCGCCCTCGTCGTGCTGGCGGTCTGGGCGCGGGGGCGGGGGCACGCGGCGGCGGCGCGGCTCGCCGCCGCCGCCGGACTCTTCGCGGTAGCGCTGGGATTCCGGACGGTCGACCTTGCCTGGTGCCCGGCGTGGCCGCTCGGCACCCACGCCTTCTGGCACGGCCTGAATGCCGTCGTGCTCTGGCTGGCGACGACGGGGCTCTGCGCGGCCGACCGGCCGGAAGACGCCGCCGGGCAGGCGACGCTCAGGACTTCGGGAGGGTGTTGAGGCCGAACCGCGGCATGAGCAGCACGCCGAGGTTCGGAAGCGTCGCGCGCGGCGCGTCGCCGGCGACCGCTTCGCGCGCCTCCCGGGCGGGCGGCGCCGCGAGCACCCGGCGCGCGAGGGGCGACAGCACCGCCCGCGGACCGAGCAGTTCGGCCGGAAGGTTGAACTCGGCCCATTCGTGGAGCCGGCTGTCGTCGATCGCCGTCATCTGCCCGCTGCAAGGTTCCATGCCAATTCGTCGATATAACGCGTCAACCCTTGCAATGGTTACGAGTCTAGGTGGCAGGCAGATGACGGAGTGTGAAGAATTGTGAACGCGCGCGGACGAATGCCGCGCGCCCGCGCAACGACGGCGGCTACCGAGGCGCGGCGGAATCGCCCGCGAGGCGCGCGACCAGCGCGCGGAGGTCCGCCGTCTCGCGCTGGAGGCGAGTCACGTCGGCCCGGAGCGACGCGAGCTCGGCAGCCAACGCCGGACCCGCGCTCGGCGACGCCGGGACCGCGGCCGGCAGCGCCTCGGGCGCTGCCTCCACCGGGCCCGAC
>JAGVSZ010000430.1 GCA_019137045.1 Betaproteobacteria bacterium | reverse complement strand
CCTGCGCCTTGAGCGCGGCGAGGTCGGGCAGGCTCTGGCCGCGCCGCCAGAGGTCGAGCCGCGCGGCGATGCCCGCGGCACGCTCGTCGCGCGCATCCTCGGGCACGGCCTGGAGCTCGCGTTCGGCGCCGGCGTGGTCGTCGCGTTCGATCAGCAGCGCGGCGAGGTCCACGCGCGCGGCGGCGTGCTTCGGGTCGAGCGCAACCGCCTCGCGCAACGCCGACTCGGCCCCCGGCGCGTCGCCGCGGGCGAGCGCCCCGGCGGCGGCGCGGCGCAGCTTCTCGCTCTCGGAGGGAACGAGCCGCTCGAGGAACCCGCGCACGCCCGACTCGGGGAGCGCGCCGGTGAACTCGTCGACGAGCTCGCCGTCGACGAAGGCCTTGACGTTCGGGATCCCGCGCACCCCGTAGCGGCTGGCGATGTCGGGATTCTCATCGGTGTTGACCTTGGCGAGGGCGAACCGCCCCTCGAACTCGACCGCGAGCTTCTCGAGAATCGGCTTGAGGGCGCGGCACGGGGCACACCAGGGCGCCCAGAAATCCACCAGTACGGGCACGGATTTCGAGCGCGCGAGCACCTCGTGCTCGAAGGTCGCGGTGGTCGCGTCGAAGGAGTGTGCGGGCATGCTCGATCGCCTCCGGTCTCTCCCGCGAATATCGGGGCGGCAGCCGCGAATTCAACGCCCGGTCGCCGCCGACTCCCCGCAGGTCCCGATCGAGCGCCGGGCCTCGGACGCGACTAAGATGGAACGAGGTAAGGATCGGAGCGTGCCATGCTCGACGAGACCACCCTCACCCGGCTGGAAGCGGCGCTCGCGCGCCGCCGCGCCGCGCTGGAGCAGGAGATCCGCGCCAAGCTCGCGGCGGCGCGGGAAGTCACCGGATCAGAGGCGATCGATCAGCTGATCGAGGGCGGCGACTACGCCAACGCCGACCTGATCGCAGCGCTCGACCTCGCGGAAGTCCAGCGCGACGTCGTCGAGTTGCGCGCACTCGAGGTCGCGCGCGCGCGGATTGCGGCCGGGACCTACGGGGCGTGCGCGGAATGCGGAGTGGACATCCCGGTCGCGCGGCTGGAGGCGTATCCGGCGGCGATCCGCTGCACGCCGTGCCAGACGCGGGCGGAATCCCGGGCGGGGACGGGGCACTCGCGGCTGTAGAGTGGCGACGGACTCTGCGCGGACAGCCTGCCGGTCGCGAGAGTCCATTCACCGCGAGCGAAACGTCTTACGGCGCACTAACTTCATGTCGCGCGTGTCCCGCCCCGAGGCAGCCCCCACCAGTCGAACGCGACAACGAAAAGCCCCGCCGCAGCGGGGCCTTTTTTCCCTATCGTTTCGCCGGCGGCTAGGTTCGACGGCGGCGCGACAGCGCGAGGCCCAAGATTCCCAGACCGACGAGCGCGAGGCCGGCGGGTTCCGGCACGCCATTGCCACAGGGAGCGCCGGGCGTACACTCGCTTGCAGTGGTGAGCCGGAAGTTGTCGAATGTCCACGCCTGGCTGGCCGAGTTGAGCGGATCCGCGCGCAGCCGGATGCCGAGGGACACGTCCGCGGCCGCGATCGCGGCGTTGAAGATCGACGTGATGTCGAAGCTCAGCACATCGCCAACATCGAGCCCCGCCGGTGACACCAGGAAGCTTCCGACGACGCCGGTCGTAGACGCCTGATAGTCGGCAATGTCTTCCAGGTTGTTGCCCAAGTAAGCTTCGATCGTAATGGACCCGGTGAACGGAGTGCTATTCGTCCCCGAAAACAATCCGCCTTCGCTGAAGACTTGGAAGGTAACGAACGCGCTCGTAGCGCTGGTCAAGCCCGTCAAATCGTATTCGGACAGCCCCCTGACTTCCTCGGTCGAAAACCGACCGACCTCCGCTTTGCCGGCCGGATTCCCAAAAGCGCCGCCCGTGCTGCTGTGATAATGGTTTCCAAGCGAATTGTTGCTCCCGTTCGACGCCACGGCATATGTGAACCCGTTAGTGATCAGAGCCGCCTGCGCAACCGGCAACCCCAGTCCAGTGACGCCGAGC
>JAGVSZ010000098.1 GCA_019137045.1 Betaproteobacteria bacterium | reverse complement strand
GGGCCGGGGGCGCGCCGCACGCGGCGCGCCGGCGTCTCCTCCTCGGACTGCGCGGGCGCGGCGGCGGCGGGCTGCTCGCCCTTGGCGAGCACCTCGCCCTTGTAGACCCACACCTTGATGCCGATGACGCCGTAGCTCGTCTTCGCCTCGCCGAACCCGTAGTCGATGTCCGCGCGCAGCGTGTGCAGCGGCACCCGCCCTTCGCGGTACCACTCGGTGCGGGCGATCTCGATGCCGTTGAGGCGCCCGGCGCTCATGATCTTGATGCCCTGCGCGCCGAGCCGCATCGCGTTCTGCATCGCACGCTTCATGGCGCGGCGGAACATGATCCGCTTCTCGAGCTGCTGCGCGATCGAGTCGGCGATCAGCTGCGCGTCGAGCTCCGGCTTGCGCACCTCCTCGATGTTCACGTGCACCGCCTGCACGCCGAGGAGCTTGCGCAGCTCGGCCTTCAGGAGCTCGATGTCCTCGCCCTTCTTGCCGATCACGACGCCGGGCCGCGCGCTGTGGATGGTGATGCGCGCGTCCTTCGCCGGGCGCTCGATGACGACCTTGCTCACCGACGCGTGCGAGAGCTTCTTCTTCAGGTAGTCGCGCACCTTCAGGTCCTCGTTGAGCATGCCGGCGAAGCCGCGCCCGCCGGCAAACCAGCGCGAGGTCCAGTTGCGGTTGAACGCGAGGCGGAACCCGGTCGGATTGATCTTCTGTCCCATTTCCGCTGCCCTCTCAGCCCTTGTCCCCGACCGTCACGAAGATGTGGCAGGTCGGCTTGTTGATGCGGTTGCCGCGCCCCTTCGCGCGGGCGTGGAAGCGCCGGATGATGGTGCCGCGCTCGACCTGGATGCCGGTCACGCGCAGCTCGTCCACGTCGGCGCCGTCGTTGTGCTCGGCGTTGGCGATCGCGGACTCGAGCACCTTCTTGATGATGCGTGCGCCCTTCTGCGGCGCGAAGGCGAGGATGTTCAGCGCCTTCTCGACCGGCTGGCCGCGCACCATGTCCGCGACGAGCCGGCCCTTCTGCACCGAGAGGCGCACGCCGTACAGCTTGGCCTGGGTTTCCATGCGCGCCGTCCCCTACTTCCTGGCCGGGGCGGCGGGCGCCGCCACCTTGCGATCGGCCGAATGCGCCTTGAAGGTGCGCGTGAGCGCGAACTCCCCGAGCTTGTGGCCGACCATGTTCTCGGAGATGTAGACCGGGATGTGCTGCTTGCCGTTGTGCACGGCGATCGTCAGCCCCACGAAGTCGGGCACGACGGTCGAGCGGCGCGACCAGGTCTTGATCGGGCGCTTGTCGCCGCCGGCGCGCGCGGCCTCCACCTTCTTCAGCAGGTGATGGTCGACGAAGGGGCCCTTCTTGATCGAACGGGACATTTCCGGTTACCTCTTGTGACGCGTCGCGACGATCATCCCGCGCGTACGCTTGTTCTTGCGCGTGCGATAGCCCTTGGTGAGCTTCCCCCACGGCGAGACCGGGTCGCGCTTCGTGCCGGTGCGGCCCTCGCCGCCGCCGTGCGGGTGGTCGACCGGGTTCATCACCACGCCGCGCACCGTCGGGCGCACGCCCTTCCAGCGCACGCGCCCGGCCTTGCCGGTCTGCTCGAGCGAGTGCTCCTCGTTGCCGACTTCGCCCAGCGTCGCGCGGCAGTCGACGTGCACGCGGCGGATCTCCCCGGAGCGCAGCCGCACCTGGGCGTAGCTGCCTTCGCGCGCGAGCAGCTGGGCCGAGCCGCCGGCCGAGCGCGCGAGCTGCGCGCCCTTCCCGGGCTGCAGCTCGATGCAGTGCACGGTGGTGCCGATCGGGATGTTGCGCAGCGGCAGCGCATTGCCCGGCTTGATCTGTGCCTCGGCGCCGCTCATGAGCTGCGCACCCGCCGCCACGCCCTTCGGCGCGATGATGTAGCGCCGCTCGCCGTCGGCGTAGAGCAGCAGCGCGATGTGGGCACTGCGGTTCGGGTCGTACTCCAGGCGCTCGACCTTCGACGGGATGCCGTCCTTGTCGCGCCGGAAGTCGACGACCCGGTAGTGCTGC
>JAGVSZ010000176.1 GCA_019137045.1 Betaproteobacteria bacterium | reverse complement strand
TCGTGATCCAGTAGTAGATCACCCGGACACCCCCGCGCTTCCCGCGACCCTTCGCCGACCAGCGCGCCTTTCTGAGCCCACCCGTGCCGCGGATGAGGTCTCCGAGCTCCGGATTCGCGATCAACGCGACCTGCAGTCTGCGATAGTCCTCGTCGTCCAGCAGCTCCTTCACCCGCTTCGTGAAGTTGGGAAACTCGACGAAGACCATGGTCGATTATCCGCCATTGGCGGATAGCGAGCAACCCGGGCAGGTACTACTGCTCAGGCCGGGCGAAATGGCACGCGCGCGCATCGAGGCGTCGCGAGGGATTGTGGAACTCCGCGCGGTCGGTAGATGGCACTGCAACCGCTTGATGCTGCTGGTGCCGGCTCCAGGAATCGAACCCGGGACCTACCGCTTACAAGACGGGTCGGGAGTTCGATCCTAGACCTTTGATCGCACGGCGTTCGGTGCGTGGCGGTTACACAACTCTAGCGGCACTCTCGTCGCGCACGCGCTAGGGCTGTGCGGAGTTGTGGAACCGGAGGCATCGGGCGCCCGGACGCCTCCTGGCTCATGGAAGTCCACCTGGTTCGCAGCCGCGACCTCTTGCCTTCTGGTAATCCAATGGATTAGTATTCGACCGTGCTGATCACCGTCGCGGAGACGCCCGAGTACATCCGTCGCGCGACCAGGCTCCTGTCCGGAGTCGGAGCGCAACGACGTCATCGATTTCGTCGCCGCGACTCCGAAAGCCGGCGATCTGATCCAGGGCACGGGCGGCGTTCGCAAACTGCGGTGGGCGCGCAGCGGGCGAGGCAAGAGTGGAGGCGTTCGGGTGATCTATTACTTTCACAGCGAAGCGCTGCCGCTCTACCTTCTGACGGTGTTCGGAAAGGGAGAGAAGGCCGACCTGAGCCAGGCCGAGAGGAACGAACTCGCCAGGCTGGTGCAGGTTCTCAAAGGGTTTGCAAAGGAAAGCGGATGAGCAAGGCGTTTGCGAGCATTCGGGCCGGTCTGCGGCAAGCGATCGCACACCAGCGCGGCAAGCGAGTACGCGGGATGAGGCTGTACGCGCCGGCGAAAGTCGACGTGAAAGCGGTTCGCCGCAGCACGGGCCTCACGCAAGAGGAATTCGCCGCGAAGTTTGCGATCAGCTTGGGCACGCTGCGCCACTGGGAGCGCGGTGACCGCGTGCCACGAGGCACCGCTCTGGTGCTCCTCAACGTGATCGCCCGCGAACCGAAAGCGGTGATGCGCGCTCTCGACGCACGCTGATCGAGGGGCCTGGTGCCGGCTCCAGGAATCGAACCCGGGACCTACCGCTTACAAGGCGGGTGCTCTGCCAACTGAGCTAAGCCGGCTGCGGACTATCGTAGGCAGCGCGTCGCGCGGAGTCGAACGACGCCTCGCGCGCGCCGCGACGACTACTTGACGACGCGCAGCGTCGGCTTGCCGCCGCCCGGCGCGGGCTGGGGCGGCTCCGGAGCGGCCTCCTGCTGCGCAGCGGCCTCGCCGCTTGCCTCCCACGGTGTCGTCTTGGCGCGATCGATCTCGAACGACATGCCGTGCCCGTTCTCGCGCGCGTAGAGCGCGGCGACCTGGGCGACCGGAATGGAAAGTTCGCGCGCCACGCCGCCGAACCGCGCCGAGAAGTCGATCGTCTCGTTGCCCATCTTCAGGCGGTTCGCCGCGAGCGGGCCGATGTTGAGCACGATCTCGCCGTTGCGCACGTACTCCGCCGGCACGCGCGTCGCGCCGTCGACCACCACCGAGACGTACGGCGTGAAGCCGTTGTCCACGCACCACTCGTAGAGCGCGCGCAGCAGGTAGGGCTTGGTGGAGGTCTCGTTCACGGGCGGACGGACGGCGCGTGGCGGGCAGTGTACCGCGCCCGCCCCGGCGCCGGCGGCCGGCGGGAATCCGGGTGTGCCGAATTCCCCCGGCCCGGCTACTTCCGCATCACCTTCTCGGACGGGGTGAGCGCGTCGATGAACGCCGGCCGGCTGAACAGGCGCTCGGCGTACTTCATCAACGGCGCGGCCGACTTGGGCAGGTTGATGCCGTAGTAGTCCAGCCGCCACAGCAGCGGGCTGATCGCCACGTCGAGCATCGAGAACTCGTCGCCGAGCATGTACTTCTGCTTGGTGAAGACCGGGGCGAGCTCGGTCAGCCGGTCGGCGACGTGGCTGCGCGCCTTGTCCTGCTGCTTCGCGTTGCCCTGCTCGAGCGCGTCGATGTGGCTGAACAGCTCCACCTCGAAGTTGAAGAGGAACAGCCGCGCCCGCGCGCGCATGACCGGGTCGGCGGGCATGAGCTGGGGGTGCGGGAAGCGCTCGTCGATGTACTCGTTGATGATGTTCGCCTCGTACAGGATGAGGTCGCGCTCCACCAGCACCGGCAGCCGGCCATACGGGTTCATCACCGCGATGTCCTCCGGCTTGTTGTACATGTCGACGTCGATGATCTGGAAATCCATCCCCTTCTCGTACAGCACGATGCGGCAGCGCTGCGAGAATGGGCAGGTCGTTCCGGAGTACAGGTTCATCATCGGGTTACCTTTGGCGCCGCGCGCGGCGCCGGCAATGCGGGCGGGGCGCGGCCGCCGGCCGCGCCCGCTCCGGTGCGGGTCAGTGCAGGTCCTTCCAGTACGACTTGTAGAGGAAGTAGGTCAGGAACACCAGGATCACGAGCGCGTACAGCACCCAGATCCCGAGCTGGTGGCGCGCGAGCTGGTGCGGCTCGCCCGCCCAGACGAGGAACGCCACGAGGTCGCGCACCGTGCGGTCGTACTCGACCGCGCTCATGCTCCCCGGCGCGATCGTCTCGAAGCGCGACACCTTCACCGTGCCGCCGTGGCCGTCGCTCACCGGTTTCCCGTCGCGCATCAGCTCCTCGGTCCTGAGCGCGCGCTCGCCCTGCAGCGACCAGAGCACGTGCGGCATGCCCACGTTGGGGAACAGCGCGTTGTTCCAGCCGGTCGGGGTCGACGCGTCGCGGTAGAAGGTGCGCAGGTAGGTGTAGAGCCAGTCCGCGCCGCGCGCGCGCGCGATGACCGACAGGTCGGGCGGCGCCACGCCGAACCACTCCTTGCCCTGCCTGGCGCTCATCGCGGTGGCGATCGGCTGGCCGACCTTGTCCGCGGTGAACATCAGGTTGTCCTTGATCTGCTCCTCGGTGAGCCCGATGCTGGTCAGCGCGCTGTAGCGCATGAGCGCGAGCCCGTGGCAGCCGAGGCAGTAGTTCACGAAAGTGCGCGCGCCCGACTGGAGGCTCGCCCTGTCGGTCACGTCCACCCCGGCGCGCTCCAGCTTCCAGCCGGTCTCGGCGGCGCGCGCGTTGGCGCCCGCCGCCAGCGCGAGCGCCGCGGCGAGGACGATGCGGGAGATGCGCGTCATTTCGTCACCCTCGAGGGCACCGGCTTGTGGGAATCGGCCTTCGAGTACCAGGGCATCAGGATGAAGAACCCGAAGTAGAGCAGCGTACCGACCTGCGCGAGGCGCGTGTAGGCGGGCGTCGGCGCCTCGGTCCCGAGCCAGCCCAGAACCAGAAACGCCACCACGAAGATCGCGAGCGCGGTCTTGTAGAGCGGCCCCTTGTAGCGGATCGACTTCACCGGCGCGCGGTCGAGCCAAGGCATCAGGAAGAAGAAGAGCACCGAGGCGCCCATCAGGACCACGCCCCACACCTTCGCCTCGATGAAGTAGAAGCCGACCAGCAGGACCGCCGCCACCGCGAGGGTCAGCTTGCGCCAGAGCCCGCGCGGGATCTCGCGCCAGTAGAAGGCCACCAGCACCACCACGCCTGCGGCGAGCACGTACAGGAGGTCGGTCGTCGTGGCCCGCTGGATCGAGTAGTAGGGCGTGAAGTACCACACCGGCGCGATGTGCGGCGGGGTCTTGAGCGGGTCGGCGGGGATGAAGTTGTTGTACTCGAGGAAGTAGCCGCCCATCTCCGGCGCGAAGAACATGATGATCGAGAACACGAGCAGGAACACCGCCACCCCGAACACGTCCTTCACCGAGTAGTAGGGGTGCGCATAGATGCCGTCGAGCGGCAGGCCGGTGTGCGGGTCCTTCGGCTGCTTCTTGATCTCGATGCCGTCGGGGTTGTTCGAGCCGGTCTCGTGCAGCGCCATCAGGTGCGCGACCACCAGCCCGATCAGGACGAGCGGGATGGCGATGACGTGAAACGCGAAGAAGCGGTTGAGCGTCGCGTCGCCGATCACGTAGTCGCCGCGGATCCAGATCGCCAGGTCCGGCCCGATCACCGGAATCGCCGCGAACAGGTTCACGATCACCTGCGCGCCCCAGAACGACATCTGGCCCCACGGCAGCTGGTAGCCGAAGAACGCCTCGGCCATCAGGCTGAGGAAGATGAGGCAGCCGAAGATCCAGGTGAGCTCGCGCGGCTTGCGGTACGAGCCGTACAGCAGCCCGCGGAACATGTGCAGGTACACCACGATGAAGAACGCGGAGGCGCCGGTGGAGTGCATGTAGCGGATCAGCCAGCCCCACGGCACCTCGCGCATGATGTACTCGACCGACGCGAACGCGAGCAGCGCGTCGGGCTTGTAGTTCATCGTCAGGAAGATCCCGGTGACGATCTGCAGCGCGAGCACGAGCGCCGAGAGCGAACCGAAGATGTACCAGAAGTTCATGTTCTTCGGCGCGATGTACTTGCCCCACTGGCTCTCCCACAGGGGAGTGAGCGGGAAGCGCGCGTCGACCCAGTCGAGCAGCTGGTGCGCCCAGTGCTGCCTGACCGGCGGAGTGGTGCTCGTGTTCGCCATCGCTCAGGCCCCCTTGGTCTCGTCGCCGATGAGCAGCTTCGTGTCCGACAGGTACTTGTAGTTCGGCACCGGGAGGTTGTCGGGCGCGGGCATGTTCGCGAACACGCGGCCGGCGAGGTCGAACTTCGAGCCGTGGCAGGGGCAGAGGAACCCGCCCGGCCAGTTGGGCCCCATGCTGGGGTCGTTCGGCGCGAACCGCGCGGTGGGCGAGCAGCCGAGGTGGGTGCAGATGCCGACCACCACCAGGTACTCCGGCTTGAGCGAGCGGTACTCGTTCTGCGCCGCGGTCGGCTGCTCGGAGCGCTTCGAGTTCGGATCGGCGAGCTGGGCGGTGTCCTGCGTGAGCGTCGCCAGCATCTCCTTCGTGCGCCGCACGATCCACACCGGCTTGCCCTGCCACTCCACGATCATCTGCTGGCCCGGCTCGAGCGCCGAGATGTCGGCCTCGACCGGTGCGCCGAGCGCGCGCGCGCGATCCGAGGGCTGCATGCTGGCGAGGAACGGCCAGGCGACCGCGCCGGAGGCGGCGCCGCCCGCGATGCAGGTGGCGACGAGCAGCCTGCGGCGCTCGGGATCGACGGCCTCGGCCCCGGCAGCGCCGGGCGCGAGCGTGGCATCGGTGGATTGGCTCATGGGGAGTGGTGTCCTCGGGCGGTGCGAAATCGGGCGCGCGCCGGCCGATCGTTCGGTCTCGTTCTGCGGCGGCGCGGGCGCGCGGATTATACGGAAGGGCCCGCCGAAAGGAAAGATTTCGCGCGTAACCTGCTGAGAAGACGGACGAATTCCATCCGGCCCGGCGACCCTAGACCGGGCTCGGCACGTCGACGAAGCGGTGCAGCAGCCCGAATGCCTGCGCGAGGTGCGCCCCCACGGCCTGCACGCCGAAGCGCTCGGTCGCGTGATGGCCGGCGGCGACGAACGCGACGCCGGATTCGCGCGCGAGGTGCACGTGCTGCTCCGCGATCTCGCCGGTCACGTACGCGTCGACGCCGAGCCCGATCGCGGTCTCGAAGTAGCCCTGCGCGGCGCCGGTGCACCACGCCACCCGCCGCACCGGCCGCGCCGGGTCGCCGATCACGAGCGGCTCGCGGCCGAGGCGTGCGCCGACGTGCGCCGCGAAGGCGGCCAGATCGCCCCCTGCCGCGGCCCGGTCGGTCGTCCCGAAGCTGACGAGATCCCGCTCGCCGCCGCGGCCCTCCTGGACGAACCCGAGCCGCAGGGCGAGCTGGGCGTTGTTGCCGAGCTGGGGATGCAGGTCGAGCGGAAGGTGGTAGGCGAACAGGCTCATGCCGGAGGCGAGCAGGCGCTCGATGCGGCGCTTGCGCGCGCCGACGAGGCGCGGATCCTCGCCGCGCCAGAAGCAGCCGTGGTGAACGAGCAGCGCGTCGGCGCCCGCGGCCGCCGCCGCGTCGATCAGCGCGACGTTCGCGGTGACCCCGCTCACCACCGACGCGATCTCGGCGCGGCCTTCCACCTGCAACCCGTTTGGGCAATAATCCTCGACGCCGGAGGCGCCGAGGAGCTGGTCGAGATGGCGGGCCAGATCGTCGCGTAGCATCGTCGCTCACTCCCATGCCGTCGTTCCGCGGCCCGATTGTAGACGCGGCGCCCGGGCGCACCGGCACCCGCCCGACACCATGACGATCAGGAAGCTCTGGCTCATCTTCGCGCAGGCGGCGACCGTCGCGCTCGCGGCGCTCTTCGCGGTCACCACGCTCAAGCCCGAGTGGTTCGCGCCGCGCGCAGTCGAGCGCGCGGCGCCGGTCGTGATCGAGCGTCCCGCCCCGGCGCCGGCGAGCGGCGCGCGGCCCGCGTCCTACCACGACGCCGTGACGAAGGCCGCGCCGGCGGTCGTCAACGTGTTCACCACCGGCAGCGCGAAGGGCGGCCGGCGTCCGTTCCCGGACGACCCGCTGTTTCGCCGCTACTTCGGCGACACGCTCGGCGAGGACCGGCCCGCCTCGAGCCTCGGCTCCGGCGTGATCATCAGCCCGAAGGGCTACGTGCTCACCAACAACCACGTCGTCGAGGGCATGGACCGCATCGAGGTGCTGCTCGCCGACGGGAGGACGCGGCTCGGCGCCAAGCTCGTGGGCAGCGACGTCGAGACCGACCTCGCCGTGCTGAAGATCGACCGCGACGACCTGCCGGCGATCACGCTCGGCGCGCCCGAGTCGGTGCGCATCGGCGACGTGGTGCTCGCGATCGGCAACCCGTTCGGCGTGGGGCAGACGGTGACCCTGGGCATCGTCTCGGCGCTCGGGCGGGCCGGGCTGCCCATCGACACCACGTACCAGAACTTCATCCAGACCGACGCCGCGATCAACGTCGGCAACTCGGGCGGAGCCCTGGTCGACGCCGCGGGCAACCTGATCGGGATCAACACCGCGATCTTCGCCAGCAGCTCGGGCGGCTCGATCGGCATCGGCTTCGCCATCCCGATCTCCACCGCGCGGACCGTCATGGAGCAGATCATCGCGGACGGGTCGGTCACGCGCGGGTACGTCGGCATCCACGCGCAGGAGATGACGCCCGACCTCGCCGAGTCGCTCAAGATCTCCGGCGGCGTGCTGATCGCCGGGGTCGAGCGCAACGGTCCGGCCGAGAAGGGCGGGGTGAAGCCCGGCGACGTGCTCGTCGCGGTGAACGGCCGCGCGACGCGCGATCCGGCCGCCATGCTCGACGCGGTCGCGGCGCTCGCGCCCGGCAGCCAGGCCACCCTCAGGCTGCGCCGCTCCCAGGGCGAGCTCGACGCGGTGGTCACCGTCGCCAGGCGTCCGCCGGCCCAGCGCCGCCCGCCCGCACGCTAGCGCTCGCCGTGCGCGCGCCGCCGGGCCACGCGGCGCGGTCGGTTAACCTTGGGCCCTCTCGCCTGGGAGGTTCCCTTGCCCGCCATCGCGCTCGTCGACCTGATCGGCAACCTCGCGTTCGTCCTGACGTGCGTCGCCTACACGGTGAAGGACATCGTGTGGCTGCGCACCCTTTCCATCGTCTCGTCGCTCACGTGGATGACCTACCTCTTCACGCGCGCCGAGGTGCTATGGATCTCGGTGTTCTGGAACTGCGTGTTCATCACCATCAACGCGGTGCGCATCCTGCTCCTGTACCGCGAGAGCCGGGCGATCAAGCTGAGCGAGGAGGAGCGCGCGCTGCACCAGACCCTGTTCCCGCAGCTGTCGCTGGTGGATTTCGCCCGCCTGGTCAAGGCCGGACGCTGGGTGGCGCTGGAGCCCGGGACCGTGCTCACCGAGCAGGGCAAGCCGGTGCGCGACGTGATGCTCGCCTGCGACGGGGCGGCGTCGATCGAGATCGACGGGCGCACGATCCGGCACACCTCCGGCCTGGAGTTCCTGGGCGAGGTGAGCTTCCTCACCCACGACGTCGCCTCGGCGACGGTGCGCGTGGCCACGCCGATGCGCTGCCTCGCGTGGTCGCACGACGCGCTGCGCGCGCTGCTGCGCGAGAGCCTCGCGATCCGCTTCGCGCTGCGCTCGGTCATGAGCGGGGACCTCGCGCGCAAGCTCAAGGAGAGCGGGCCGCGCACCCAGGGCGGCCCGTGAGCCGCCGCGGCCGCCGCGGCTACTTCAGGTCGCGGCGGTCCGCGTCCGCGCGGTCGAGCTCGCGCTCCATCTCCGCGTCGTCCGGCGCCTTCCAGTCGCTCGCGCCCGCCGGCCGCAGCACCAAGCGCGCGACGACGATGCCGAGCTCGTACAGCAGCCACATCGGCAGCGCGAGCAGGATCTGCGACAGGACGTCGGGCGGGGTCACGATCGCGGCGATCACGAACGCGCCCACGATCACGTACGGCCGGGCCTGCTTGAGCTGGTCGATCGAGACGATGCCGACGCGCGCGAGCACCACCACCACGACCGGGATCTCGAAGGTCACGCCGAAGGCGAGGAACATCGTCAGCACGAAGCTGAAGTAGGCCTCGATGTCCGGCGCCGGGGTGATGCTCTGCGGCGCGAAGCTGTTGATGAACGCGAACACCTTGCCGAACACGAAGTAGTAGCAGAACGCCACCCCGAGCACGAACAGCACCGTGCTCGCGATCACCAGCGGCAGGGCGAGCCGCTTCTCGTGCATGTACAGGCCGGGGGCGACGAACGCCCAGGCCTGGTACAGCACGTACGGCAGCGCCACGAAGAGGGCGACGAACGCGGTGACCTTGACCGGCACCAGGAACGGCGTGATGACGCCGGTCGCGATCATCTTGGCGCCTTCCGGAAGGGCGTGCATCAGCGGCGCGGCGAGGAAGTCGTAGATCGGCCCGGAGCCGGGATAGAGGAACAGCACGACGAACGCGACGGCGACCGCGATCAGCGCGCGCAGCAGCCGGTCGCGCAGCTCGACGAGGTGGGAGATGAAGGTGTCCTGGTCGGCGGACATCGCGGCGCTCGCGCGCGGCTCGCTCAGGTCCCGGGCCCGTCCGCGCGGCTTCCCGGCGGCGCCTCGCCG
>JAGVSZ010000186.1 GCA_019137045.1 Betaproteobacteria bacterium | reverse complement strand
CCCTGCTTGCCGCCGACGAAGAGGCCCGCCAGGTCGAGGTCGCGGTACCAGTGCCGCAGGTTGCGGCGGAAGCCCTCCTCGTCGCAGGCGAGGTCGGGGGTGAACGGCGTGAGCGTCGCCGCCCACACGCCGCGCAGGTGCGCGCGCGCGTAGGCCTTCGCGTCTTGCTTGCGGTATTTCATCGGCTGTCTCCCTGGGCGCCATGGAGCGCCCGCCAGATTGTCTCATTCGTGAGCGGCATGTCGAGGTCGCGCACGCCGCGCGGGGCGAGGGCGTCGAGCACCGCGTTCACGACCGCCGGCGGCGTGCCGATGCAGCCGGACTCGCCCACGCCCTTCGCGCCGAGCGGGTTGCGCGGGCTCGGCGTGACGGTGTGCCCGAGCACCGGCTCGGGCCCGTCGTCGGCGCGCGGCAGGGCGTAGTCGGCGAGCGTCCCGGTGACGAGCTGCCCCGTCTCGTCGTAGGCGACGCGCTCGAGCAGCGCCTGCCCGAGGCCCTGCGCGATCCCGCCCTGCAGCTGGCCGTCGACGAGCAGCGGGTTGACGATCGTGCCCGCGTCGTCGACGAACACCAGCCGCTCGAGCGCGAGCGCGCCGGTCTCGGGGTCGATGCGCACCGCCGCCACCGCGCAGCCGAAGCTGCACGCCTCCGCGTCGGTGTGGAAGAACGCGGTCGCCTCGAGCCCGGGCGGCTCGCCGCCGCGCAGGTCGCCCACGGCGTACGCCGCTGCCGCCACCTCGGCCCAGCCCACGCGCCGCGACGGGGCGCCGGCGATTTCGAACCCGCCGAGAGCGGGGACGACGTCCTCCGCCGCCGCCTCGAGCAGCGTCGCCGCGATGCGGCGGGCTTTCGCGCGCACCTGCGCGGCGCCCTCGAGGAGCGCGCTGCCGGCGAGCGCCGTGCTGCGGCTCGCGAACGCGCCGAAGCCCTGCGGAGCGCCGGCCGTGTCGCCCGCGCGCACCGCCACCGCCTCCGGTCCCACCCCGAGCGCGTCGGCCACGATCTGCGCGAACGCCGTCGCATGGCCCTGGCCCTGCGCGCTCGTGCCGGTGATCGCGGTCACCGCACCGGTGCGCTCGACGCGCACCACGCCGCTCTCCCAGCCGAGGCCGCACGGCTCGACGAACGCGCCGAGCCCGATTCCGACGAGCTCGCCGCGGGCGCGCCGCGCGGCCTGCTCGGCGCGCAGGCGCGGGTACTCGGCGAGCGCGAGCGCCGCGTCGAGCGCGCGCGCGTAGTCGCCCGAGTCGTACGCGAGCCCGGTCGGCGTGACGTGCGGGAACCGCTCGCGCGGGACGAAGTTGCGGCGGCGGATCTCCGCCGGGTCGAGCGCGAGCGCGCGCGCCGCCTCGTCGATGAGGCGCTCCATCAGGAACGCCGCCTCGGGCCGGCCCGCGCCGCGGTAGATGCCCACCGGGGCGGTGTGGGTGAAGACGCCGCGCAGCGCGACGCGCGCGGCCGGCAGGAGATAGGGGCCGGGGAGCAGGCGCGCGTGGTTGCGCGGCCCGACCGCCGCGCTGAACGCGGGCGCCGCGCCGAGCGGGCACTCGATCGTCGCCTCGAGCGCGAGCAGGGTGCCGTCGGCCGCCACCGCCAGTTCGCCGCGCGCGGCCGCGCCGCGGCCGTGGTGCGTCGTGGCGAGATCCTCGCTGCGCGTCGCGACCCACTTCACCGGGCGCGCGAGCCGGATGGCGGCGAAGGCGACGAGGAGGTCCTCGCGGGTGAGCGCGCCCTTCGCGCCGAACGCGCCGCCGACGTCCGGCGCGACCACGCGCACCCGCGCCTCCGACAGTCCGAGCAGCGCCGCGAGGTGCGCGCGCACCCGGAACGGCGCCTGGGTCGAGGTCCAGACGGTGAGCGCCCCGGTCCCCGGGTCGTAGTCCGCGAGCGTCGCACGCGGCTCGAGCGGGGTCGGCGCGAGCCGCTGCTGCGTCACCGCGACGCGCACGCGCCGGTGCGCGCGCGCGAACGCGCCCGCCACGTCGCCGTCCGCCCAGGTGTGCTCGAAGCAGAGGTTGCCGGCGGCGTGCA
>JAGVSZ010000075.1 GCA_019137045.1 Betaproteobacteria bacterium | reverse complement strand
GCCCGTGCTCGCCGAAGAAATAGCCGTTGTCACCGAGGAAGAGGATGGCGGTGTCGTCGAGCTGCTTCGTGCGCGCGAGCGACTCGAGGATCATCCCGACGCCTTCGTCCACGGAGGCCATCATCGCCGCGCGCAGGCGGATCTCCTCCTGCGTGCCCGCCTGGATCGCGCGCAGCGTCGCCTGCGAGCGCTCGGTCGCCTTGAGCCGGAACGCTTCCGCCCACACCGGCTTCTGCTTCACGACCTCGTCGGGCGGCAGCATGTTCGGACGCTTCGGGAACACCGCGCCCTTGTAGAGATCGGCGTGCCGCGCCGGCACCATGTAGCCGCCCCCGCTCGTGAGGTCGAGCGTCCCGTCCGCGGCCTGGACCGCGTCCGGGTGCACCGCCTTGTGCGCGAGGAAGAGCGCGAACGGCCGCTTGCGCTTCGCTTCTAGGAAGCGCACCGCGCGCTCGTTCAGGAGGTCGGTGATGTACCCCCGCTGCTGGACCTCGGTGCCGTTCTCGTTGAGCACCGGGTCGACGAGCCGCCCGTGCCCCTTGAAGCTCACCCACAGGTCGTAGCCGGGGCGCGGCCCCGCCTCGTTCCCCATGTGCCATTTGCCGATGTGCGCGGTCTCGTACCCGAGCCGCTGCAGCTCGAGGTGGTAGTTCGGCAGCCGCATGCTGGCGGCGTCGCGCGCGACGTTGTCGATGATGCCGTGCCGGCTCGCGTACTGGCCGGTGAGGATCGAGGCGCGGTTGGGCGAGCAGATCGGCGTGGGGTGGAACGCCCGCGTGAACGTCGCGCCCTCGTGCGCGATGCGGTCGACGTGCGGGGTCTTCATGTACGGGTGGCCGCCGGCGCCGAACTCGTCGAAGCGCAGGTCGTCGATGAGGATCACGAGCAGGTTCGGGCGTTTCATCGAAGCTCACTGCCTCCTGTGGGAGCCGTGGACGGCCTGCGGGCCGTGGACGTCGTGCGGGCGCGGCGCGCGCGATGCGTACGAGCCGGCGACCATGCCGAGGATCGAGAAGGCGAGCCCGACGAGCTGCGGCGGCCAGGTGCCGTCGGGGAGGAAGAGCTCCATGGCGATCCACGTCAGCAGGCCGAGGGCGACCGACGCGAGCGCGCCCTGCGCCGTGGCCCGCTGCCAGAACACCCCGGCGGCGAGCGGCACGATGCACGAGACGAGCGTGATCTTGTAGGTGTTCTGCACCATCTGGTAGATCGAGGCCTCGCTCGCGAGCGCGAAGCTCGCGACCGCGAAGGTGAACAGCGCCAGCACCAGCCGCAGCGTGAACAGGAACTGGCGGTCGCTCATGTGCGGGTAGAGGCGCTTCAGCACGTTCTCGGTGAAGAGCCCCGTCGGCGCGAGCAGCGCGCCGCTCGCGGTGGACAGGATCGCGGAGAGCAGCGCGCCGAAGAACATGACCTGGGCGAAGAGCGGGGTGTGCTCCAGGATCAGCGTCGGGAGGATCTCCTGGAAGCGTGTGCCCTCGGCGCCGAGGAGCGTGGACACCATGTCGCGGTCGATCAGGAACGCGGAGTAGGCGAGGAAGATCGGCAGGAACGCGAACGCGAAGTAGAGGGTGCCGCCGATGATCGAGCCGCGCACCGCGGTCCGCTCGTCCCGCGCCGAGGTCACGCGCTGGAACACGTCCTGCTGCGGGATGCCGCCGATGGCCGCGGTGAGCCACGCGGCGAGGAAGGCGAGCGTCTCCTTCGCCTCGAGCCGCGGCCAGAACTCGAACTTCCCGGCGCCGAGCGCGTGCGCGAACACCGCGCCGGCGCCGCCCGCCATCCCGGCGAGCAGCCAGGCGAGGTAGAGCAGCCCGAGCACGATGACCACGGTCTGGAAGAGGTCGGTGAACGCCACCGAGAACATTCCGCCGAACAGGGTGTAGACCAGCACGATGACCGCCCCGAGCACGATTCCCCACGCGATCGGGATCGCCCCGCCCGACACGGTGCTGAACACCAGCCCGAGGGCGATCATCTGCGCCGAGGTCCACCCGAGATACGACAGGGTGATGCACAGGCTCGTCGCCAGCTCGGTGGTGCGGCCGAAGCGCTTGCGGTAGAAGTCGCCGATCGTGAGGAGATCCATGCGGTAGAACGCGCGCGCGAAGAGCAGCCCCACGAGGATCAGGCAGAGCGAGAAGCCGAACGGGTCGGCGACGACGCCGCGCAGGCCTTCCTTCAGGAACGTGGAGGACACCGCGAGCACCGTCTCGGCGCCGAACCAGGTGGCGAACACCGTCGCGACGTTCATGTAGAGCGGCAGGCTGCGCCCGGCGACGAGGTAGTCCTTCGCGTTGTGCACGCGCCGGGCGGCCCACAGGCCGACCGCGATCGTGACCGCGAGATAGAGCACCACGAAGGCGACCAGCATGGGGCGCGATTCTAGCGGGCGCTAGCGCGCGAGCTGCGCGACGAGGAGCGCGCCGAGCAGCGCCGCGGCGACCAGGACGAGCGCCGCGAGCAGGCGGTTGCGGCGCCGCTCCTCGGCGAGGATCGCGTCGAGCCTGCGTCCGACCTCCGCGACGGGGTCGGTCGCGAGCAGCCGGTGCGCGAGGCGCGGGAGCTGCGGCAGCAGGTTCGCCCACAGCGGCGCCTCGCGCTCGAGATTGCGCGCGAAGCCGCGCCAGCCCACCTGTCCGGCCATCCACCGCTCGAGGAACGGCTTGGCGGTGGTCCAGAGGTCGAGCTCGGGATAGAGCTGGCGCCCCAGCCCCTCGATGTTGAGCAGCGTCTTCTGCAGCATCACGAGCTGCGGCTGCACCTCGTAGTTGAACCGGCGCGCGGTGGCGAACAGGCGCAGCAGCACCTGGCCGAAGGAGATCTCGGCCAGGGGCCGATCGAAGATCGGCTCGCAGACGGTGCGGATCGCCGCCTCGAACTCGTCCACGCGCGTGCCGGCCGGCACCCAGCCGGCGTCGACGTGCGCCTGGGCGACGCGCCGGTAGTCGCGCTGGAAGAACCCGAGGAAGTTCTGCGCGAGGTAGTCGCGGTCGGCGTCCGACAGCGAAGCCATGATCCCGAAATCGAGCGCGACGTAGCGGCCGTCGGCGGCCACCAGGATGTTCCCGGGGTGCATGTCCGCGTGGAAGAAGGCGTCGCGGAAGACCTGCGTGAAGAAGATCTCCACCCCGTAGCGCGCGAGGCGGGGGATGTCCTGCCCGGCGGCGCGCAGCGCCTCCACCTGGCTGATCGGGATGCCGTGCATGCGCTCCATCGTCATGACGCTGCTCGCGCACCAGTCCCAGTGCACTTCCGGCACCACCAGCAGGGGCGAGTTCAGGAAATTGCGGCGCAGCTGGCTCGCGTTGGCCGCCTCGCGCATGAGGTCGAGCTCGTCGTCGAGGTGCCGGGCGAACTCGCGCACCACCTCGCGCGGGCGCAGGCGCCGCCCCTCGGGCCACAGGCGCTCGACCAGCGAGGCGCCGGCGTCGAGCAGCTCGAGGTCGCGCGCGATCACCGGACGCATGTCGGGCCGCAGCACCTTCACCGCGACCTCGGCCCCGGTCGGGAGCCGTGCGAGGTGCACCTGCGCAACGGACGCGCTCGCGATCGGCGTGCGCTCGAACGAAGCGAACACTTCGCCGACCGGCTTGCGGAAGGCGCGCTCGATCTCGGCCACCGCGCGCCCGGAGGCGAACGGCGGCACCTGGTCCTGGAGCTTGGCGAGCTCGTCGGCGATGTCCGGCGGCAGCAGGTCGCGGCGCGTGGACAGCACCTGCCCGAACTTCACGAAGATCGGCCCCAGCGTCTCGAGCGCGCGGCGCAGCCGCACCGCGCGCGGCTCCTCGAAGCGCCGCGCGGCGAGCGCCGCGCGCACCACGCGCGGAAGGCGGCCGGCCGCATCGGCCGCGAGCGCGAACTCGCCCAGACCGAAGCGGAACCCGACCCAGAGGATCTTCGCAAGACGGAGGAACCGGCGCACGGCTTGTCGTTATGGGCGCAGAACGCGCAAATCTACCGGGAATCACCCCGCGCCGCTGGTGCTATCCTCACGCGCACTTCCCAACCCGTGGAGCCCCGCATGCGCGGTACCAGAATGATGCTCGTTGGCGCGTCGCTCGCCCTCGTCGCCGGGACCGCCGCGGCGCAGGAGATGTTCCTGAAGGATGCGCCGATCTCGTTCATGAACAAGGACGACATCGCGCTGCTGAAGCGCAACTACACCCAGGCCCTCGATTCGCTCCCGGACGGCCACACCAATGCCTGGACCAACCCGAAGACGGGCCACTCGGGCACCGCCACGCCGCTCAGGTCGATGAAGGAGAAGGGCATGGCCTGCCGGCGGCTCGAGCTCACCAACCACGCCGGCGGCCAGGCGGGCCGCAGCGAATGGACTTTCTGCAAGACGAAGGACGGCTGGAAGATCGCGTCGTAGTCAGGCGCCGCGCAGCCGCGCGAGCTGGCGGTCGTGCGCCCGCGCGAGCAGGAGCTGCGCGGCGACCGCGCCGCAGAGCGCGAGGAACATGTCCCACTGCGTGTCCCACGGGTCGCCCTGCGTGCCGAGGAATTCCTGCGCGCCCTGGCCGAGGGCGAGCGCCGCCCACCACTCGATGAACTCGTAGAGCGCGCTGATCGCGAGACAGACGCAGGACACCAGGAAGAAGAGCCACTTGCCCGGCACGAGCGGCGAGCGGCGCAACAGGATCTCGCGCGCGACGATCGCCGGCACGAAACCTTGCGCGAAGTGCCCGATGCGGTCGTACGGGTTGCGCGCGAGGCCGAAGAGGTCCTGGAGCCAGAACCCGAGCGGGACGTGCGCATAGGTATACGCGCCGCCGAGGATCAGGATCAGCGCGTGGAGGCAGATCAGGCGGTACGCGAGCGGCGTGAGCCGGAAGCGGTCCCAGGTGAACCAGAGCAGCGGCGCCGCGACGAACACCGGCGCCGTTTCCATCACCCACGTGCTGCGTTCGCGCGGGGCGATGCCGGAGACGAGGAGCGCGAGCGCGACGAGCGCGAGGAGGACGAGCGCCTCGCGCGTCTCGCGGGCGCTGGGCGGGGCCGTCACTCCGGGGTTTCCCGGCGCTTCGACTGCTCGAGGCGCGCGATGCGCTTCTCGAGCCGCTCGGCCGCGTCGCGCAGGTCGTCGACCGCGCGCGCGAACGCGGCGACCTCGGTCCGCGGCGCGATCACGTCCGCTTCCTCGGTGAGGTACTCGGCGAAGTTCTGACCGAGGCGCAGCGCCGCCTCCTTCTGCCACGCGAGGAAGTCGCGCGCCCCGCCGGCGATGCGGTGCGCCGCCACGTCGCCCACCGCGCGCGACAGGTCCTCCTCGACGTCCCACTCGAGGTGGCGCGCGAGGTACTGCAGCGCGGCCGCGAGCTCCGCGTCGCCGGTGAAGGTCATCTCCCGGAGCACCGTCTCGTCGCGCCGCGCGAGCGCAGGCAGGGCCGCCGGCGTCAGCGCGATCACGAGGTGCGGCTCGGACGCGTCGGACGCATCGAGCAGCCCGGTCTCCAGCACGGCGAAGGTGAGGTCGGGCAGCGGCGCGAGCGTGACGCGCCAGCTGCGGCCGGCGAACGGCGCGAGGCGCTCGCGCGCCCAGGGCGCGGCCTCGAGCAGGTGATTGAGGAAGGTGGCGGCGGGGAGGCTGACCACGGCGCGGAACAGGATAAGCGATAAGGAAGGATGTCAACGAGCGCGGGTGGTCTGGCCGTACAGCGCGTCCCGTGTCCACCCGCGGTTCGTCGGGGAGCGGCGCTTGCGCCCGGACTGACGCGGGGCATGGCGGCGTGTGGCAGCGTCGAACAGGCGCAGCCGCTCGCGCCTGTCCACCACGCCGCCGCCTGGCGCCGACACGTGGTGATTCCTGGTGACTTTGCGCACTGGCTTGCCCTCTGTTCCTGGACTCACCGCTCGTCGCTCGAAGTGCCGAGCGCCGCCCTGATCGCGCGCATGGCAAGGAACATCGGCGTCGGCTGCGGCCGGGCGTCCGCTTCGCCCTCGACCGCCGCGACCGGGACGAACCCGTATTTCTCGTAGAACGGAATCGCGCCGCGCTTCGCGTCGACGATGACCCCCACGCAGCCGTAGTCGTCGGCCATGCGCGCCGCGAGCTCGAGCACGAAGCGCAGCAGCGCCTTGCCGAGCCCTGCCCCTGCGGCCGATGCGTCCACCGCGAGACGCGCGAGGCGCAGTACGGGCAGCGGGTAGTGCGGCAGCTTCGCGCGGGCCGTGGCCGGCAGCCCTTCGATCTCCGCGTGCCCCGGGGCGACGGTCGCGAAGCCCAGGATGCGTCGGTCCTCGGCTGCGACGTACGTGACCCCGAGGTGGTGCCTGAACGGGCTCTGGCCCGCGAACCGGTGGAAGAACCGGTCGAGATCGGAGTCGCCGGAGCGGAACTGCGAGCGGTCGTCCGCTTCCCGGAGGGCCCTAATCTCGATCACGCATCAGATCGCGGAGCGGCCCGGTGGGTTCGGCGGCCTTCAGCTGCTTGAGGATCGCCGCCCCGGACTGCCGCGTCACGACCAGCTTGGGATGGACGATCACGTCTGCGGGGAGCTCCTGCAGCGCCTGCAAATGGTGGCGGAGCGCCTGCTCCACGAGGTGGCCCTTCTTGACCCCCGTTGCGCGGACGTGGCGCTCGAGCAGCTCCCGCGTCGTCCGCGAGACCAGGGCCGAGATCTGAGTTTCCTTTTGCATAATTCCCGTGGAATCTACATTTTTGTAGGACAAGCGTCAACGCAGGCGCGCCCTGGCGGCTTCCCGCGACGACCGTATTCGTCGTATTTGACGGCTTGGGGCGAACACCCCTGTGTCGGACGCCGGCCCAGCTCGGCCTTCAACTCGCTCGGCGGCGGCCACCGCGAGTACGGCGCGTTTGCGGTGGACGCGAGCTTCGCGCAGTGAGCGGCGGGGATCCGGAGCGGGTTCGCCCTGGGGACGGGCAACGTCGGCACGGCGAAGTGCGCGTAGCCGAGCGATCCTCGCAGCGCCCGCGCCCGGCGTCGGCCGCTCGGCGGGCGTATTCTCGGCCGCGAACGAGGCGAAGGAGGGGACCGCGGTGAACGATCGGGCGACGACCCGTCGCCGCA
This sequence comes from Betaproteobacteria bacterium, assembly GCA_019137045.1. Classification (GTDB taxonomy): domain Bacteria; phylum Pseudomonadota; class Gammaproteobacteria; order Burkholderiales; family SG8-39; genus JAGVSZ01. Next base: position 5,309 of record JAGVSZ010000075.1, on the reverse strand, counting down.
GGCGCACGGGGGGTACCGGGACGACGCCGCCGGCGGGCTTCGCGCTGTTCGACGCCGGGTTGCGGCTCGTCGACTGGAACGCGAGCTTCGCTGCGCTGCGCGGCTACCCGCGCAGGCTGATCAAGGCCGGGACGCCGCTGGAATCGTTCGTTCGGTTCGACGCCGAGCATGGAGACTACGGCGCGGGCCCGGCGGACTCGCTTGCGCGCCGCCGGCTCGCCGCGCTGAAGCGGTCCGCTCGCACGCAGCGGGAGCAGCCCCTGCCGGACGGCCGGTGCCTGCGCATCGGGGCCGAGCGACTCGCCGCCGGCGGGCTTCTCCTGACGTGCGACGACGTCACCGAGCCGAAGCGGCGCGAACGCCAGCTTGCCGAGGAGGCGGCCGCCCAGACGGCGGTGCGCGAGGTCCTCGAGGCGATCAGCCGCGCGGCGTTCGACCTCGATGCGGTGCTGCGCAGGCTGGTCGAGAGCGCCACCCGTCTGTGCCGGGCCGACAAGGGGTTCATCTTCCGGCTCGACGGCGACATCTATCGCCTCGCGGCAGACTACGGCGGCGTGTCGCCCGGGTTCCGCGATTTCGAGGCGCGGCACCCGATGCGGCCCGGGCGCGGAACGCTCATCGGCCGCACGGCGCTGGAGAAGCGCGCGATCCACATCGAGGACGTCCTCGCCGACCGCGAGTACGAGTTCCTGGAGTCGCAGCGGATCGGCGGCTTCCGCACCCTGCTGGGTGTTCCGATCCTGCGCGACGACGTGGTGGTCGGCGTGGTCGCGCTGTGGAAGGAGCGCGTGGAGCCGTTCACCGCCGCGCAGATCGGACTCGTCACGACGTTCTCGCGACAGGCGCAGATCGCGATCGAGAACGCGCGCCTGTTCAACGAGCTCGAGACGCGCAACCGCGAACTGACCGAGGCGCTGGAACAGCAGATCGCCACCGCGGAGATCCTGCGGGTCATCTCCAGCTCGCCCACCGACATCGCGCCGGTGCTCGACGCGGTGGCCGACAACGCGGCCCGCCTGTGCGAGGCGCCCGATGTCGTGATCGTCATGGCCGAAGACGGCGCACTGCGCTTCGCGAAGAGCGTGGGCGCTTTCGGCTCCACGATCGGCGCCGACTTCGTCATCCCGATCGACCGCGGATCGGTCGCCGGCCGTGCGGTGAGCGAGCGCCGGACGGTTCACGTCGACGATCTCGCCGCCGAGCCGGAAGAGGAGTATCCGACCGGCAGGGCCCTGCAACAGCGCTACGGCCATCACACGATGATCGCGACGCCGATGCTCCGGGGCGACGGAGCCCTCGGCGTCATCGCCGTCCTGCGCCGCGAAGTCAGGCCGTTCACCGCCCGGCAGATCGCCCTGCTCGAGACCTTCGCCGACCAGGCCGTCATCGCGATCCAGAACGCGAGGCTCTTCCGGGAGATCCGGGAGAAGAGCCACCAGCTGGAGATCGCCAACCAGCACAAGTCGGCGTTCCTCGCCAACATGAGCCACGAGCTGCGCACGCCGCTCAACGCGGTGATCGGCTTCTCCGAGATGCTGAACGCGCGCTACTTCGGCGAACTCACCGCGAAGCAGGCCGAGTACGTCACCGACATCCACGGATCGGGCAAGCACCTGCTCTCGCTGATCAACGACATCCTCGACCTGTCCAAGATCGAGGCCGGACGCATGGAGCTGGAGAGCGCCGAGTTCGACCTGCGCGCCGCGCTCGACAACGCCCTCACGCTGGTGCGCGAGCGCGCCCAGCGCGGCGGCGTCGCGCTGCGCCTGGAGGCCGACCCGGAACTGCGCTCGATCGAAGGCGACGAGCGCAAGCTCAAGCAGGTGGTGCTCAATCTGCTCTCCAACGCGGTGAGATTCACCCCGCGCGGCGGCGCGGTCGGCGTCGTCGCGAAGCGCGTCGACGGCGCCGTCGAGATCGCGGTCACCGACACCGGCGTCGGCATCGCGGCCGCGGACCAGGAGGCGATCTTCGAGGCCTTCCGCCAGGCCGGCAGCGACGTCATCCGCAAGCGCGAGGGCACCGGTCTCGGCCTCGCCCTCGTGCGCCGCTTCGTCGAGCTGCACGGCGGTACGATCCGCGTCCGGAGCGCCCCGGGCCGGGGTTCGACCTTCACCGTGACGCTTCCGCTCCGCCATGGCGAATGAGCTGATCCTGATCGTCGAGGACAACGAGCAGAACCGCAGGCTCGCGCGCGACCTCCTCAGGGTCCGGCGAGGGCGGCGTGGCGCTCGCGACCGCCCAGCGCCCCGCCCTGATCGTGATGGACATCCACCTGCCCGGCATCAACGGCGTCGAGGCGCTCGCGCAGCTCCGCGCCAGACCGGAAACACGGGACATCCCGGCAATCGCGTTCACCGCGTCGGTGATGCCCCAGGACCGCAGCGAGATCCTGGGCGCCGGTTTCGACGCGTTCGTGAGCAAGCCGATCGACCTCGAGGCCTTCCTCGTCACCATCGCAACGCTGCTCGTCGGGTGGCAACAGGGCGCCGCCGCGTGACCAGCGCGCGCATCCTCGTCGTCGACGACACGCCGGCCATCGTCAAGCTGCTCGTCGACCTGCTCTCGGTCAACGGCTTCGACGTCGTCGCCGCGAGCTCGGGGACCGAGGGGCTCGAACGGGCCGCCGCCGATGCGCCGGACCTCGTGCTGCTGGACGTGATGATGCCGGACCTCGACGGCTTTGCCGTCTGCGAGCGCCTCAAGGCGCACGCGGCCACGCGCGACGTGCCGGTGATCTTCATCACCGCGCTCAACGAGGCGCTCGACAAGGTGCGCGCCTTCTCTACCGGCGGCGTCGACTACCTCACCAAGCCCTTCGAGCCGCGCGAGCTGTTGGCCCGCGTGAGCACGCACCTCGCGCTGCGCCGCGCGCGCCGCGAGCTGGAGGAACAGAACGCGCGGCTGCGGGCCGAGATCGAGGCGCACGGCCGCTCGCGCGCCGTGATCGGGGCGCTCGAGGACGAGATCCGCACCGGCCACGACTTCCGCGAGATCGTCGGCCGCTCCCCGCGCCTCGTGAAGCTGCTCGACGATCTCGCGCTGGTCGCGGCGACCGGCAGCACGGTGCTCGTGCTCGGCGAGACCGGGACCGGCAAGGAGCTGATCGCGCGTGCGATCCACGACCGCAGCCCGCGGCGCGAGCGAGCGCTGGTGAAGGTGAACTGCGCGGCGCTGCCGCGCGAGCTGGTCGAGAGCGAGCTCTTCGGCCACGAGAAGGGCGCGTTCACCGGCGCGACCCAGCAGCGGCGCGGACGCTTCGAGCTCGCCGACGGCGGCACGCTCTTCCTCGACGAGGTCGGCGAGCTGCCGCTCGAGGCGCAGGCGAAGCTCCTGCGCGTGCTGCAGGAGCAGGAGTTCGAGCGCGTGGGCGGCACCCGCGCGCTGCGCACGGACGTGCGCGTGATTGCCGCGACCAACCGCGACCTCGGCAGCCGCGCCGCGGCGGGGGAGTTCCGGGCGGACCTCTACTACCGGCTCAACGTATTCCCGGTGACCGTGCCGGCCCTGCGGGAGCGGCGGGAGGACATCCCGCTGCTCGTCGGTCACTTCCTCGGGAAGGCCGCGCGCAAGCTGGGCAAGTCGTTCGACGGCGCATCGCCCGCGTTCCTCGAACGCGCGGCGGCCTACGACTGGCCGGGCAACGTGCGCGAGCTCGAGAACGCGGTCGAGCGCGCGGCAATCCTCGCGCGTGGCCCGGTGCTGGACAGCCTCGAGCCCTTCGGCGCAATGGTGCCGGTCGCTGCGCGCGCCGGGGCGCAGCCGGAGACGCCTGCGGGGTCCGCCGCGCTCGCAGACGTCGAGCGCGCGCACATCGAGCGCGTCCTCGGCGCGGCGCGCTGGGTCATCGAGGGCGAACGCGGCGCCGCCCGCGTCCTCGGCCTCAACGCCAGCACCTTGCGCGGCCGGATGCGCAAGCTCGGCATCCGCAAGCCGCGGTAGCCCGCCGCGGCATTCGGCGGCGACCCGCCGTCACCGGGGACGGCCCGCCGCATGCGACGGCCTGGCCGACTCACTTCCGCCCGTCCGATCCCGCCGCTCACCGACGTAACTCGTTGAAATTCCGTCTGTTGCGACCCGCTACCGGGCGCGATCTTGGCCTGGCACGCGTGCTGCGAAAGAGGTGCCAAGGGTCACCGGCCCGAAGGTTCCCACGATCCCGGGAACACGAAGATCAGCAAGAGCGACAGGAGACGAACATGAACGCGATCAGCAAGCAGACCAGGTCGGTCCCGATCCTCCTCGAGCGGATCGAGTCCGAACTCCAGACCGCCGATGGGCGCAACGTCAGGATCTGCCGCGACGCGCAGGGCGATTTCTGGGTGGTCGACGCAGCAGCGCGCATCATTGCGCTCGGCGATTTCGCAGCGGACTGCGCGCGCGTGGCGCGACGGTCCCGCGCGCGAGCGCGCGCGCAGGCGATGCGCGAGATCGTGGGCTCGGTGAAGCGTGCGTTCGCACGTGCCGTGCGGGCGTTCCGCACGGATTCGAAGCCCGCGCACGCGTAGCGGTGCGGACTTGGCAACGACAAGGCCGCCCGCAGGCGGCCTTTCGGGGCGTGCGCGTCGCGCTACTGCACCTGCTGGATCCCCGCCAGCAGCCAGCCGCTGTCTCCGCGCGCGGACTTCTGCAGGTTCCAGATCTCGGCGAACGGCTCGGGCGCGCCGCCGGCTTCCTCGCGCAGCGAGCCCGAGAAGCGCACGCTCGCCCAGTGCATGTCGCCCTCGGTCATCACCTCCAGCAGCTCGGCGTCGAGCGTGACCACGTCGGTCTGCTGGCCGGCGCCGCCGCGCGCGGCGATGTCGGCCTTCAGGTGCTCGAACATCCCGTCGGTGACGAAGTCGCGGATGGCTTCGACGTCGCCGCGGTCGTTCGCGGCCTGCAGGGCGACGAAGCTCTTCTTCGCCTCGCGCGCGAACGCGGCGGCGTTGAACCCGTCCGGGATGCGGCGCGCGAACTGCGCGCGGAAGCTCGGCTCGGCCGCCCCGCCGGTCGCCTGCGAGGGCGGCGGCGCGGCGACGGTCTCGTTGCCGAGGGCCGCGTAGCGCAGCCCCTGCGGTCCGGCCGCCAGCCCTTGCGGCTTCCCGAACCTGCGCATCAGGAACGTCACCGCCGCCACCAGCAGGACGCCGATGAGGAGCGCCATGACGAACGACCCGAGCTGGTCGCCCAGCAGGTAGGCGAGGCCGAGCCCGGCGGCGAGCCCCGCGAGCGGCGCGAGCCAGCGGCCCATGCCGGGCTTGGCCGCGCCGGCGGTGCCGCCCGCAGCCGCGGCGGGCGCGGTCTGCTGCGCGGGCGTCGCGGCGGGC
>JAGVSZ010000132.1 GCA_019137045.1 Betaproteobacteria bacterium | reverse complement strand
CGCCGCCGCGGGGGGCATCGCGGCGGCGGCGCGCGCGAGCTCGACCGCGCGGGCCTCCGCGCCGCCCGCCGGCACCACCTCGTCGAGGATCCCCGCCGCGTGCGCCTCCCGCGCGCCCACGCGCTCGCACAGGATGGCGAGGCGCTTCGCCTGGGCCGGTCCCGCGAGCTGCACCAGGCGGTGGATCGTGCCCCAGGTGAGCGGCATGCCGAGGCTCACCTCGGGGAAGCTGACGAACGCGTTCTCCGCGGCGATGCGCCAGTCGCAGGCGAGCGCGAGCGCGCCGCCGCCGCCGATCGCGTAGCCCTCGATCGCGGCGAGCGTCACCTGCGGGATCGCCTCCCACGCCGCGCACAGGCGGTAGCCGGCGTTCGCGATGCGGCGCTGCTCGGCGAGCGGCTTCGCGCCCACGTCCCAGCGTCCGGGCTCGCGCAGATCGGCGCCGGCGCAGAAGTGGTCCGGCCCGCCGGCGAGGACGATCGCGCGCATCTCGTCGCGCAGGTCGCACTCGAGGGCGAGCTCGGTGAGCTCGTGCATCAGCGCGAGCGAGAGCGCGTTGCGCTGGCGCGGTCGGTTCAGCCGCACGACGAGGACGCCGTCGCGCGCTTCGAGCAGGAGGTGCTTGTACACGTTGCGTCTCCGGGTTGGCGGCGGGCGATTATCGGGCGAAAGCGCGCCGCGCGCGCGGCGCGCGGCGCGCGCCGGGTCGCCGCGACGATTTCACACAGCTTTACTTTCGCGTGCGGGAATCTCGCCTAGACTGCAAGCGCCATGTCGCTCGCCGCGCTGTTCGTCGCGCTGTGGTTGCTGACGCTGCTCGCGAGCGAGCACCTGCTCGCGAACCGCGGCATCGTGCTCGGGCAGGGCCTGCCGCAGGGCGCGGCGTGGCTGCTGCGGCTCGCCTACATGGGCGGCACCGGCGGCCTCGCCTTCGTGTTCCTGCTGGTCGCCACCGACGTGATGACGGCGTCGTAGCCGCGCCCGTGACTTTCTGCCGATGCGCGCGCCGGGCGCGAGCCGCGGCGGGGAACGATTCCCTCGCCTCCCGCCCGCGCCGGCGGCGACACTGGTCCGATGAACTACGACGTCATCGGCGACGTCCACGGACAGCACGACGCGCTCGTCGCCCTGCTCCGCACGCTCGGCTACCACGAGACGATGCGCGCCTGGCGCCATCCCGACCGCACCGCGATCTTCGTGGGCGACTTCATCGACCGCGGGCCGCAGCAGGTCGCGACCGTCAAGCTCGTGCGCGCGATGGTCGACACCGGCGCGGCCAAGGCGATCCTCGGCAACCACGAGTTCAACGCGATCGGGTGGGCGACGCGCGACCCCGACCACCCGGGCAGGAAGCTGCGCCGGCACGAGCAGCCCGGCAACCGGCGCCAGCACGCGGCGTTCCTCGCCGAAGTGGAGGGCACGCCGCTCCACGCCGAGATCGTCGCGTGGTTCCGCACCCTGCCGCTGTGGCTCGACCTGGGCGAGGTGCGCGTCGTGCACGCGTGCTGGAGCGACGCGGCGATCGCGCGGCTCGCGCCGCACCTCGGCTACGGCGGGACGCTCACCGACGCGCTGCTCGTGGGCGCGAACCGCAAGGGACACTGGGCGCACGACGCCGTCGCGACGCTCTGCAAGGGGCCCGAGGCCGCCCTCCCGGGCGGCCGGGCGTTCGTCGACGGCGACGGCAAGAAGCGCACGACCGCGCGCGTGCGCTGGTGGGAGCACTCGCCGGCCGCGGCGGCGCCGGTCTTCTTCGGCCACTACAGCCTCAAGCTGCGGCCCGCGCCGGCAGGTCCGCGTTACGGGTGCGTGGACTACAGCGCGGGGGAAGGCGGCCGGCTCGTCGCCTACCGCTGGGAGGGCGAGCCGGCGCTGCGCAAGACCCACTACATCTGGGTGTGAGCCGCGGCGGCTACTGCGCGGGCGCCTCGTCCTCGACCAGGAAGTGCGCGAGCAGCCCGAAGAAGCGGGTGTAGAAGTCCTCCGCGGCGATCGTCTCGCTCGCCACCTTCACCAGCGCATCGTCGCTCGCGCCGATCGGGAGCGACACCGTGCCGAACGCGCCGACCCCGACGCTCGCGTTGGTCGGGCTCTTCTTGAGCGCGTAGCGGTCCTGCACGGCGCTCGCGAACGCGACCGACCCGCCGCCGACGTTGTTGCGCGCGCACACGACGTGGAACTCGATCTCGAGGTGGGTCGCCGCGTCGTGCTGGAATTTCTTGCGTCCCTCGACCGCTTCGGACTGCGACGCCGTGAGATAGCCTTGGCTCAGCAGCGCCCGCCGCGCCGCGTCGCAGGTGGCGCCCGGCGAGGCGGGAAAGAGCCGCGCGTACGCGCTCTCGGCCTGGAAGCGCTCCTGCTCGTGGATGGGCGGGATCGGGCCGGACTGGCACGCCGCGAGCGCGGCGAGCGCGGGCAGGAGGATCGCGAGACGCATGGGTCGGGGCGGCTCCGGGACTGTCGCTGCGCGACGACGGCCATTCGACCGGCGCGCGCGGCAATGGTTGCACCTCCGGCAGCCCGCAACAAGGGCCCGCGCGAGAACTGCGGCGGAAAATCCTCCCGGCCGCCCGTGTCCGCCGGGCGCGGCTTTGCGACAATGGACGCGTCATGCAGCTCTCCGCCACGATGATCGGCGCGACCGGGGTGTACACCTTCTCGGGGGTGGTGCAGCGCGACGCGGACGGCCGCTACCGCGCCGAGGCGCGCGTGTTCGACCATCCCGATCCTTCGGTCTCGCTCCCCTCGGGCACCACGCCGCGCCATCTCGTGGCCGCCGAGGGCGCGACCCTGTCCGACGCGAAGCTCGCGCTCGAGCAGGCGCTCGCGGCGACGCTCGGCGCCCTCGACTGGGTGCGCTGGCGCGACGGGGACCCGCGGCGGAGCCGGCGCTGAAGGCGCGGCCGTGGCCCGGCGCTACTTCCTCTCCAAGAGCAAGCTCAACGCGTACCGCCAGTGCGCGCGGCGCCTGTGGCTGGAGGTTCATCGCAAGGACCTGATCGAGATCTCGCCCGCCACGCAGCGCAAGTTCGACGTCGGCCACCGGGTGGGCGAGCTCGCGCGCGCCGAGTACCCGGACGGCGTGCTGATCGGGCACGACAGCGCGCTCGCCGCGGCGCTGAGCGAGACGCGGGCGGCGCTCGCCGCCTCGCCGCGCCGGCCGGTGTTCGAGGCGACCGTGCGACACGCCGACGTGCTCGTGCGCGCCGACCTGCTCGTCCCGACGGCCGGCGGCTTCCACATGGCCGAGGTCAAGTCGAGCGGCGAGGTGAAGCCCTACCACGTGACCGACGTCGCGATCCAGGCGTGGGTGTTCCGTGGCGCGGGCATCCCGGTGCGGAGCGTCGAGGTGCGGCACATCGACGGCGGGTTCGTGTACCCGGGCGGGGGCGACTACCGCGGGCTCTTCGCGCGCGGCGACGTCGAGGCCGACGTCGCGCGGCTCGAGCCCGAGGTGCCGAAGTGGGTGCGGGAGGCGCAGGCGATCCTCAACCGTCCGGAGCCCGACCTGCCGATGGGCGCGCACTGCGACGACCCGTTCGAGTGCCCGTTCAAGCGCCACTGCGCGCGCCTCGCCGGGCCCGCGCCGGCGTTTCCGGTCACGCTGCTCCCCGGCGCGCAGGGCGGGCGCCTGGCGGAGGAGTTGATCGCCGCGGGGTTCGCGGACCTGCGCGACGTGCCCGCCGCGCGCATCGGCGAGGACGCGAAGCTGCGGCGGATCCACGAGGCGACCGTGAGCGGACGGGCTTACCTGAGTCCGGCCGCGCGCGAGGTGCTCGCCGGGTGGGGCGCGCCGCGGCGCTACCTCGACTTCGAGACGATCGGGTTCACCGTGCCGCGCTGGGCCGGCACGCGCCCCTTCCAGCAGGTGCCCTTCCAGTGGTCGTGCCACGCCGAGGATGCGGGCGGCCGGCTGACGCACGCCGAGTTCCTCGACCTGTCGGGCGAGGATCCGAGCCGCGCGTGCGCCGAGTCGCTCGTCGCCGCGCTCGGGCAGACGGGCCCGATCGTCGCGTACTCCGCCGCGTTCGAGTCGGGCGTGATCCAGCGGCTCGCCGAGCGCGATCCCGACCTCGCGCCGCCGCTTGCGGCGATCCGCGCGCGGCTCGTCGATCTGTTGCCGGTGGTGCGCGCGCACTACTACCACCGCGACATGAAGGGCTCGTACTCGATCAAGGACGTGCTCCCCACGGTCGCGCCCGAGCTCGCGCACGCGACGCTCGGCGAGGTGCAGGACGGCGGCGGGGCGCAAGCGGCGTACGTCGAGGCGATCGCCCCGGAGACGACCGACGAGCGGCGCGCGGAGCTCGGGCGGAGCCTGCGGGAGTACTGCGCGCGGGATACGCTGGGGATGGTCCGGGTGGCGCGGGCGCTGTCGGGCTGACCGGCGAGGCGCACCCTCGTCGAGGGCACGGTCGATCGCTGCGGTGTCCATCGGCTCGACGATCGCCTCGATCGCCTGACGATCGTGGAGATTGAGGATCGTCATGGCACTCGAGAGACGCTCAGCTCGTCCGCGGCGCGGCGGACGAGCGCTCCGGGCACCGCCCGTGCCGCACGTAGTGGAGCGCCGCGCTCAGGCTCGCCTCGTCCGGATCGCCGAGCTCGTGGGCGAAGTCGTCCGCGGCCGCGCAGGTCGGCCGCAGCCCGGCGAAGTAGTCGCCCTCCCCGCGCGAGTTCAGGACGCGAAACGTGATGACCCAGTACGCCCACTCCCCGTACTCCACCACGGTCATGCCGACCGGCTTCCCGCAGGTCGTCGCACCCACCGTGACGACGGTCATGTACGGGGCGAGCCCGTTGACCAGCGCCTCGCTCGCCGAGCACGTCTCCTCGGAGGTGATCACGAAGAGCCGCGGCAGCGACAGGTCCGCCTGTCCGAACGACCGGAACGGGACGTCGTGATCGCTGTCCCGGTAGCGCGCGTTGTGCACGATCCGCAGGAACGTGGCCCCGTGCAGGCGCTTGCCCCCGATCGCGCTCGCGATGGCCCGCGCCACGTGGACGCTCCCGCCCGGGTTCATCCGGAGGTCGAGCACCAGGTCGTCGATCCCCTGGCGGCGCAGGCGCGCCGCGGCGTTGGCGAATTCCAGGCTGGCCGATCCGTCGAAGTCCTGCAGCACGAGGTAGCCGACCCGTCGCCCGCCGGCGTCGAGCACCTTGTCGAGGATGACGGCGGGACTCGAGTAATCGCCCCACGCGACCGTGACTTCGCCGCGCGCGTGGCCCGAAGACGCGAACTCGAAGCGCGTCGATTCCGTTCGCCGCGACTGGGGCGGGACGGCGCCGGCGCGGAACGCATCGACCGCAATCCCGTTGATCGCGCGCACGACGTCTCCGCGGCGGATCCCCGCGGCCGCGGCCGGCGAGCCGGCGTAGACGAGGGAGACGACCAATCCGTCCGCGCTCTCCGGGCCAAACTCGAGCCCCACGCCCCTCTGGTTGCGCGCCTCGCGGGCGTGGAAGGCGGCGGCCAGATTGGCGCCGCTCCACCGGTCCTGCCCGGTCCGCATCTGCCGGACGAAGCGCGCGGGGGACGCCGCCGCGACGTGCCGCGACGGCGCCGGCGCGTCGCGCCAGAGGTACTGGTCCGCGAGCAGCGCCTCGGAGAAGGCGAAATCCGACACCCGGTAGAGGCCGGTGCCGCCGATCGCCGCGAGCAGCATCGGCCCGGTGAGGTTGAGCGCGGACGCGCCGAGGAGGAACCCCTGCGCCAGGCACAGGCTGCCGAACGACAGGCAGAGCAGCGCCGCGGCCGCCGACCGTCTCCAGTCGATCCGCCTCGTTTCTCCCGCGGTGACGAGCGGCATCCCGCGCCGGCGGTACCCCCACCACCACGTCCCCAGGGTCGCTGCAGCCATGCCTCCCGTCACGAGCCACGCGTCGACCGCCGCCGACGCCACGCTCGCGCCCAGGAGCGCGGCGAGCAGCCCGTCGAGCCGCCCCTCCCGTCGCCACGACAGGACGCACCCGGCGAGCAGCGCGCCGAGCGCGGGCGAGGCAGCGGCGAACACGGCGATCGCGGCCGCGCGGGCGAACGGCAGGCCGCTCTCGTCGAGCAACGCGAACACGGCCAGTCCGGACAACAGCGCGAGCCACAGCACGATCCCGTGCCGGCCGCGCCGCGACGCGAACGCCATTCCGGCCCACGCGAGGACGAGCGAGGTCGCGAGGCCGGCGATCCGGGCGGTGAGGTCGTCGTGGATGTGCTCCAGCGCCGAAGGACCGAAGAACGGCGCCGCGTACGCCAGCGCCCCGGGCGCGATGACGAGGACGGTCAGCGCGTGGAACGGGTCGCCCTGCGCGCTCGCCGCGGCGTGCAGCGCGCGGCGCGCGCAACCGGCCACGACGAGCACCAGTCCGACCGTGAGGCCGGCGAGCGCGTCGTCGATCCCGAGCGGGCGCCAGTCGAGCAGATCGGACGCGTAGACGAGAAGGACCGTGGCGCCCGCCGCCGCGGCGAACGCCAGCGTCAGCCGGCCTTCCACGTCCTGCGTCGCCACCACCCGCCGGCCGCAGACGAGGCACGCGGTCGCGAGCCACGCGCCGAAGAGGGCGGCCAGCCGATAGTCCCAGCCTTGCGTCAGCGCGACGAGCGTCGGCAGCAGCATCGCCGCCGCGCCCGCGGCCATGACGAGCGCGGCGGCCGGCGTGGGCCCGCACGTCCCGGCGGGCGGCGACTGCCGTGCGATTTCGAATCGGAAGCGTGCGGTGTGCATGGGTCCAGTATGCGGGCGCGCTGGCTCACCGGATGAGCCACTCCGCGGGCGCGGCGGCGCGAACTGCAAACATGTGTTGGAGCAGTGCAAACAAATGTCAAGGACTGACGATGCGCGCGCCGGCGGCTCGTCGTCACGCCTGCGCAAACACCCGTCGCGCGAGCGCACGGGCCGCCGCGGCACGGCGGGCCGCGCGTCGTTGCAGTGCTATTGCCAGCGAACGCGGCGTGTCGGGACGATGCGCGGTCTACCCGCGCCCGTCGCGCGTGCGCGCGAGCACGAGCTGCGGCTTGGCGGCGCCGAGCACGCTGGCCCGCAGCCGGACGAGACGCCCGCGCAGCTCGGCGAGCTTCTCGAGGAGCGTTTCGCGCTGGCTGTCGGGCGCGCACTCGAGCAGGTTGAGCACCACCTGCGTCTGCAGCTCGAGCTGCGCGAGCAGGTCGCGCGTGATCCGGTCGATCCGGGCGATGATGGTCGGATCGGCGAGTTCGTTCGTCGGGGTGGACGGCGGCATGAGCGGCAATCGCGCGGTGACGGCAGGCAGTCTGCACGCGCAGGTGGGTCGCCGGACGAGCCCCTCACATTGTTTGACGTTCGGACTGCAAACATTTGTGAAGGCGGCGCGGAGCCTGCGCCGTACGCGGCGCGATGACGGTTCCTCGACGCGATTCGCGCGGCAGAGGCGTGCGGCCGGTGCATGCGCGCGAGCGCACGCGAGGACCGGCCAGGTCCGGATCGCCGCGCTCGGGTCGTCCGACTCCGGCAGCAGCTTCAAACCTTTTCGGCGAGCGCCGCGTCCCCGGCGGCTCATGGGGCATCCCGGCTCTCCGCACCCGACTGCGGGCAGCGCCCGTAGCGGATGTAGTGGAGCGCGGCCGCCAGGCTCGGGTCGGCGGCATCCCCGAGCTCGTGCGTGCCCGGGTCCACGGCAGCGCAGACCGGCCGGAGGCCGGCGTAGTAGTCGCCCTCGCCGCGGGCGTTGACGACCCGGAACGAGATGATCGAGTAGGCGCTCTCGCCGTATTCGAGGGTCTCGCCGCCGACCGGTTTGCCGCAGGTGGTCTCGCCCACGGTGACGACCGGCATGTACGGTGCGAGCCCGTTGACGAGGCCCTCGCTCGCCGAGCACGTTTCCTTCGAAGTGATCACGAACAGCCGGGCGAGCTGTAGCGCTCCTTCACGCGGTGTCCTGAAGTACAGGTCGACATCCCGGTCGCGATAGCGTTCGTTGTGCACGACCCGCTTGAAGAGCTTGCCGTTCAAGCGGTCACCCGCGATCACGCTCGCGATGCGTTGCGCCTCACGGACATATCCCCCGGGGTTCATCCGCAGGTCCAGGACCAGCTCGTCGATCCCCTGCCTGCGCAGGCGCAGCGCGGCGGCGCTGAACTCGCGGCCGGCGCCGGCGCGGAACAGGTGCAGCTCGAGGTAGCCGACGCGCCGGCCGGGCACGTCGAACACCCTCTCCGCGCCGATCACCGACTTCGGGTACTCGCCCTCCTCGACCGTGACCTCGCGCACCTCTCCGCTGGGCGCGACGAGCTCGAGGCGCGTCGAGACACTGCGCGCCTGGGTCCCGCCGGAGCCGGGCGCCGGTACGCCCGCCACCGCTCGGATGACGTCGCCGCGCCGCACGCCCGCCCGCTCTCCGGGCGAGCCCCGGTACACGTAACGGACGCGCCGTCCGTTCGCGTCCTCGCGGGTCACGACGCCGTCGCCCGTCGCCTGCAGCTCCTTCAGCTCGTCTCCCAGCCGGACCGAGCTCGTGCCGCTCCACCAATCGCGTTCGTATCGGAGTGCCGCCACGAGCATGCCGGGGAACACGTCGCCCGTCGGCCGGGACGTGGAAACGGCATCGCGCCAGAGGTAGTGGTCGGCGAACATCGCCCGGACGAACGTGAGCTCGGACACCCGGTAGAAACCGCGCTCGCGCAGCTCGGCGAGAAGCATCGCGCCGGTGGCGTTCGTCACCGCCGCCTGGACCAGGACGAGGTGCGCCAGCAGCGTGACGGCGGACACGCCGGCGAGCGCGAGCCGGAGGGTCCGCTGCCGGCGGCGGGCGGATGCGGCGTCGCGCGCCTCGAGGAAGCGCTCGCCGCGGCGCGGCCAGCACCACCACCAGACCCCGAGCGCGGCGGCCGCGGCGAAGTACTCGAGCGGCTCGATGTCGCCGAGGGCGGCCCACGCGGCGGCAAGCGCGAGGAACGCAACCAGTCCGCCCGGTTGCACGGCCGTGGCGCGTTCGAACGCGCGCCACGCGGCGGCCGTCGCAAGCACCAGGCCGCCGCCGACGGTCGTCCCGACATACACGCTGCCGACCGTTCCCGCCCAGGCCTCGTCGAACAGCGCGAAGAGGCCGACGCCGATGAACACGGACGAAAGCAGCGCGGTCCGGTAGAGCCGCCGACGGAGCGCGAGCGCGATCGCGACTGCGGCCACGAGGACGCTCCCGAGGACCGAAGGCGATGCGATATGCGCCGGGAACGTCGCCCGCGCCATGGGTGCGAGCGCGAGCGGCGCGAGCGCTAGCGTCGCCAGCGCGACCGCCGTCGGG
>JAGVSZ010000292.1 GCA_019137045.1 Betaproteobacteria bacterium | reverse complement strand
ACCTGCCGATGCTGCGCCCGGACTGATGACCGTCGCACTCGGCGCGGCGCCGCTCGCCCTCGGGGCGCTGCGCGCGATCGCGCGCGAGAGGGTCCCGATCGCGCTCGCGCCGTCCGCGCGGCCCGCCATCGCGGCGTCCGCGGCCGCGGTCGCGCGCATCCTGGCCGACGGCAAACCGGCCTACGGCATCAACACCGGGTTCGGCCGCCTCGCGCAGACGCGCATCCCCGACGACGAGCTCGAGCGGCTGCAGACCAACATCGTCCTGTCGCACGCCGCCGGGACCGGCCCCCTCCTCGACGACGCGACGGTCCGCCTCGTGCTCGCCCTGAAGATCGCGAGCTTCGCCCGCGGCGCGTCCGGCGTTCGCCCCGAGCTCGTCGATCTCCTCCTCGCGCTCTACGCGCACGGCATCTATCCCTGCATCCCCTCGAAGGGGTCGGTCGGCGCGTCCGGCGACCTCGCCCCGCTCGCGCACCTCGCGCTCGCGCTGCTCGGCATCGGCGAGGTTCGCGTCGGCGGCCGCCGCGTTCCCGCCGCCGACGCGCTGCGCACGGCCGGCCTCGCGCCCATCCGTCTCGCACCGAAGGAAGGGCTCGCCGTCCTGAACGGCACGCAAGTTTCCGCCGCTCTCGCGTTGATGGGCCTGTTCGCCGCCGAGGACGTATTCGCGGCGGCGGTGGTCGCCGGCGCGATGTCGGTCGATGCGGCGGCCGGCAGCGACACGCCGTTCGATCCCCGCATCCACGAGCTGCGCGGACACGCGGGCCAGCGCGACCTCGCGGCCGTCTACTTCGCGCTTCTGCGCGACAGCGCGATCCGCCGCTCCCACCTCGAACACGATCCGCGCGTGCAGGATCCGTACAGCCTGCGCTGCCAGCCGCAGGTGATGGGCGCCTGCCTGGACAGCCTGCGATTCGCCGCGCGCGCGTTCGAGACCGAGGCGAACGGCGTCACCGACAACCCGCTCGTGTTCGCCGCCACGGGGGAGGTGCTCTCGGGCGGCAACTTCCACGCCGAGCCGGTCGCGCTCGCCGCGGACGCGCTCGCGGTCGCGCTCGCGGAGATCGGGTCGCTCGCCGAGCGGCGCATCGCGCTGCTGATCGACGCGTCCCTGTCCGGCCTGCCGCCCTTCCTCGTCGAGCACGGCGGCGTCAACTCGGGCTTCATGGTGGCGCAGGTCACCGCCGCGGCGCTCGCGAGCGAGAACAAGAGCCTGGCGCATCCCGCGAGCGTCGACAGCCTCCCGACCTCCGCGAACCAGGAGGACCACGTCAGCATGGCCACGTTCGCCGCGCGCCGCCTCGGCGACATGGCCGGCAATGCGGCCGGAATCGTGGCGATCGAGCTTCTCGCGGCGGCGCAGGGCGTCGAGTTCCGCCAGCCGCTCGCGACCTCGCCGCGGCTCGCCGAGGCCCTCGCCCTGGTGCGCGCGGAGGCCGCGTTCTACGATCACGACCGCTACTTCGCGCCCGACATCGCCGCCGTCCAGCTGCTGGTGGAAGCCGGCGCGTTCCACCGGTTCGTGCCGGGACTGCTGCCGTCGCATTCGCACGCAAGCTGATGGATACGTATACCTTCCGCGCCGGTACCGCGCCGCTCCTCGTGTCGATGCCGCACACCGGCACGCACCTTCCGCCGGAGCTCGGGGCGCGCATGACCCGCGCGGCCCGGGTCCTGCCGGACACCGACTGGCACCTCGAACGCCTCTACGACTTCCTCGACGCGCTCGGCGCCTCGGTACTCGTGGCGACGCACTCGCGCTACGTCGTGGACCTGAATCGCCCGCCCGACGACACGAATCTCTATCCGGGCCAGGACACCACCGGGCTCGTGCCGGTCGACACCTTCGCGCGCGCGCCGGTCTATCAGGACGGGGCGGCGCCCGACGGGGCCGAAATCGCTGCGCGCATCGATCGGTACTGGCGCCCCTACCACGCCCGGCTCGGGCAGGAGCTCGAACGGCTGCGCTCGGCGCACGGCTACGCCCTACTGTGGGACGCGCACTCGATCGCGTCGCGGGTGCCGCGGTTCTTCAGCGGGCGGCTGCCCGACCTCAACCTCGGCACGGCCGGGGGGCGATCCTGCGCCCGGGCTGCCATCGACGCCGTGGCCGCGGTCGCGCAGCGCGCTGCCGGCTACACCGCCGTCCTCGATGGCCGCTTCAAGGGCGGCTACATCACGCGGCGGTACGGCCAGCCGAATACGCGGGTGCATACGATCCAGCTGGAGCTCGCCGAGATCACCTACATGGAGGAGGCGCCGCCGTTCGCGTTCGACGAGGCGCGCGCCGCGCGCCTGCGCCCGGTCCTGCGCGCGCTGCTGGAGGCGATGCTGGCCGCGGGCCGCAGCCTGTAGCAGGCCGCCGACGCACGCGTCGCGGCGGGCCGCGTTACCGGTACTCCCCGCCCCGCACGACCGCGACGCACGGGTTCGCCCCGATCGCATAGGCCAGCTCGGCCGGGTCGTCGATGTCCCAGACCGCGAGGTCGCAGCGCTTCCCGACTTCGATCGTGCCGTGGGTGTCGGCCATGCCGAGCGCACGGGCGGCGTGGCACGTCGCCCCTGCGAGCGCCTCCTCCGGCGTGAGCCGGAAGAGCGTGCACGCCATGTTGAGCGCGAGCAGGATCGACGTCAGCGGCGACGAGCCCGGGTTGCAGTCGGTCGACACCGCGAGCGGCACGCCGTGCGCGCGCAGGGCCGCCACGGGTGGGACCTGCTTCTCGCGCAGGAAATAGAAGGCGCCGGGCAGGAGCACCGCGACGGTGCCCGCCTCGGCGAGCGCGCGAACCCCGGCCTCGCTCGTGTACTCGAGATGATCGGCGGAGAGCGCGCGGAAGCGCGCCGCCAGCGCGGCGCCGCCGCGGTCGGAGAGCTGGTCCGCGTGCAGCTTCACCGGCAGGCCGAGCGCGGCGGCGCGCTCGAACACGCGCGCGGTCTGGTCGGGCGAGAAGGCGATGCGCTCGCAAAACGCGTCCACCGCATCGGCCAGCCCCGCACCAGCGACCGCCGGCAGCATCTCATCGCAGACGTACGCGGCGTAGTCGTCGGCGCGCCCGTTGAACTCGGGCGGCACGGCGTGCGCGCCGAGAAAGGTCGTTCGAACCGTTACCGGCGCAGTCTCCCCGAGGCGGCGGGCCACGCGCAGCGACTTCAGTTCAGCGTCGGTGCGCAGCCCGTACCCCGACTTGATCTCGATCGTCGTGACGCCTTCGTCCAGCAGCCGGCGCAGGCGCCGGCCGGACTGGGTCGCGAGCTCATCGTCCGAGGCCGCACGCGTCGCGCTCACCGTCGCCGCGATGCCCCCGCCGGCGCGGGCGATCGCCTCGTAGCTCGCCCCCTGCAGGCGCAGCTCGAACTCGCGCGCGCGATCGCCCGCGAATACGAGATGCGTGTGGCAGTCGATGAGCCCCGGGGTGACCCATCGCCCGACGACGTCGTGCACGGCGCGCGCGAGCACGCGGGGCTCGCCGGGAAGCTCCCGGACGCTGCCGACCCACGCGATCCTTCCCGCGCGCGCCGCGACCGCGCCCGGCGCGATCGTCGCGTAGCGCCCCGCCCGCATCGTCGCGATGCGCGCGTTCGTCCAGAGCGAATCCCACTGCGGTTCCGCCATGCCGGCACACTATACTAAGAAGGGCGCCTGGAGCCCTGCCCGGAAGCCTTCCCGGAACCCTCTCGTGACCAATCGCCGCGGCTCTCCCACCCGCGCAATCGCGCCGCGCACCCCGGCGAGCCGCCGCCTCTTCGCGGCGCGCGCGCTCCTGCCCGACGGCTGGGCGAGCGACGTGCTGCTCGAGATCGACGCCGCCGGCACGCTCGCCCGGGTGACGCCGGGCGCGGCCGACGCGTCCGCCGAACACGCCGCCGGGCCGGTCCTGCCCGGCATGCCCAACCTGCACTCGCACGCGTTTCAGCGCGCCATGGCCGGACTCGCCGAGCGCCGCGGCGCCGCCGGCGCCGACAGCTTCTGGACCTGGCGCGAGTCGATGTACCGGTTCGTCGCGCGCATCGAACCGGACGATGCGGAGGCCATCGCGGCGCTGCTCTACGTCGAGCTCCTCGAGGCCGGCTATACCGCGGTCGCGGAGTTCCAGTACGTGCACAACGCGCCGGGCGGCGCGCCCTACGCCGACCCCGCGGAGCTGTCGCACGCCCACGTGCGCGCCGCGCGCGCGACGGGCATCGCCCTCACGCTGCTGCCGGTGCTCTACGCTCATGGCGGCTTCGGCGGCGCCCCACTGGGCCCGGCGCAGGCGCGCTTCGCGGGCACGCCCGAGCGCGTGCTCGACATCGTGCGTCGCCTGCGCGCGGAGGCCGACGCTGAGCTGCGCCTCGGCGTCGCCGCCCACTCCCTGCGCGCGGTCACCCCGGACGAGCTCGCCGCGCTGGTGGCGGGGATCACGGCGCTCGACGCGACGGCGCCGATCCACGTGCATGCGGCCGAGCAGCGCCAGGAGGTCGACGACTGCCGCGCGTGGAGCGGCCGCACGCCGGTCGCGTGGCTGCTCGACCACGCCGCGCCGGACGCGCGCTGGTGCCTCGTGCACTGCACGCACCTCGACGACGACGAGCTCGTGCGGCTTGCCGCCAGCGATGCGGTCGCCGGGCTCTGCCCCACCACCGAGGCCAATCTCGGCGACGGCGTGTTCCGCGCGCCCGAGTTCGCCGCCGCCGGCGGACGCTGGGGAATCGGCAGCGACAGCCACGTCGCACGCGACCCGGCCGAGGAGCTGCGGCTGCTCGAGTACGCGCAGCGGCTGGCGCTGCGCGCGCGGAACGTGCTCGCTTCGGAGCGCCGGGCGTCGGTCGGCGGCACGCTCTGGGACGCGGCGGCCCGCGGCGGCGCGCAGGCGCTCGGGCGCTCAGCCGGCGTCCTCGCGCCGGGCGCGCACGCGGACCTCGTCGTTCTCGACGGCAACCACGTCGATCTCGCGGTCCGCGATGGCGACGCGATCCTCGATGCGCTCGTCTTTGCCGGCGGGCGCGGGTTCGTGCGCGACGTGATGGTGGGCGGGCGCTGGGTCGTGCGCGCAGGACGTCACCCGGCGCGCGCGGAGATCGCCGCGCGCTATCGCGCGCGGCTCGAGCGGCTGCTGTCCTAGCTCGCGAGCTCGGGGCGCGCGCGGAACAGCTCGAGCGCCTCGGGGTTCGCGAGCGCCTCGATGTTGCGCACCGGCTGGCCGTGCACGACGTTGCGCACCGCCAGCTCGACGATCTTCCCGCTGCGGGTGCGCGGGATGTCGGCGACCTGCAGGATCTTCGCGGGCACGTGGCGCGGCGTCGTGTTGGCACGGATCTGCTGCCGGATCTTCGCCACCAGCGCCTCGTCGAGCCGCAGGCCCTCGCGCAGCCGCACGAACAGCACCACCCGCACGTCGCCCTGCCATTCCTGCCCGATCACCAGCGCCTCGGCCACCTCGTCGAGGCTCTCGACCTGCCGGTAGATCTCCGCGGTGCCGATGCGCACCCCGCCGGGGTTGAGCACCGCATCGGACCGGCCGTGGATGACCATTCCGTCGTGCTCCGTGAGCACGACATAGTCGCCGTGGCACCAGACGTTCGGGAAGCGCGCGAAATAGGCGGCGCGGTACTTGCGCCCGTCGGGGTCGTTCCAGAAGCCGACCGGCATCGAGGGGAACGGGCGCGTGCACACCAGCTCGCCCTTCTCGCCCCGAACCGGATGGCC
This sequence comes from Betaproteobacteria bacterium, assembly GCA_019137045.1. Lineage (GTDB taxonomy): Bacteria > Pseudomonadota > Gammaproteobacteria > Burkholderiales > SG8-39 > JAGVSZ01. The sequence goes on along the minus strand of JAGVSZ010000292.1, from coordinate 10,993 downwards.
GGCCTCGTCGAACACCTCGACCGCCAGGCCGAGCGCGCGGCACTGGATCTCGCCGCGCCAGACCGGGAGGATGGGGTTGCCGAGGACGAAGCAGCCGATGAGGTCCGTGCCGCCGGAGATCGAGGCGAGGCACACGTCCTTCTTCACCGCCCGGTACACGTAGTCGAAACCCTCGGGCACGAGCGGCGACCCGGTCGACAGGATCATGCGCACCCGCTCCAGGCGGTGGGTGCGCATCGGCGCGAGGCCGCGCTTGCGGCATTCGTCGATGAACTTGGCCGAGGTGCCGAAGTGCGTCATGCGCTCGGCGTCGGCGTAGTCGAACAGGATCGTCCCGCCGCCGGCGAAGGGCGATCCGTCGTACAGGAGCAGCGTCGCGCCGGAGGCGAGGCCCGACGCGAGCCAGTTCCACATCATCCAGCCGCAGGTGGTGAAGTAGAACAGGCGGTCGCCCGGCCGGAGGTCCGCGTGCAGCTGCTGCTCGGAGAGGTGCTTGAGCAGCGTGCCGCCCGCCCCGTGCACGATGCACTTCGGCACGCCGGTGGTGCCCGAGGAGTACATGATGTAGAGCGGATGGTTGAACGGCATCGACTCGAAGCGCAGCGGCGCCGCGGCGTGAGGAGCTATCGCATCGGCGAGCCGGACCGCGTTCGGTACCATGGACACGTCGGGGCGCTGGTCGAGGTACGGGATCACGATCGTGCGCGCGACCGTGGGCAGCGCCGCGACCACCGCGCGCACCTTGTCGCGCACGTCGACCGCCTTGCCGTTGTACCAGTAGCCGTCCGCGGCGAAGAGCACTTTCGGCGCGATCTGCCCGAACCGGTCGAGCACGCCCTGCACCCCGAAATCGGGCGAGCACGACGACCAGGTCGCCCCGATCGCCGCGGTCGCGAGCATCGCCGCGACCGCCTCGGGCATGTTGGGCAGGTAGCCCGCGACGCGATCCCCCGGCACGACGCCCGCTTCTCGCAGCGCCGCGGCGAGCTGCGCCACCAGCGCGCGCAGCTCGGAGTACGACAGCCGGCGCTTCACCTTGTCCTCGCCCCAGAACACGACCGCGTCGCCGTCGGACCCGCGCCCGAGCAGGTTCTCGGCGAAGTTGAGGCGCCCGTCGGGAAAGAAGCGCGCCCCGGGCATGCGGCCGCCGTCGGCGAGCGCGCGCGCGCCCGGTTCCCCGCGCACGCCGCAGAGCTTCCACACCGAACGCCAGAACTGCTCGGGATGCTCCGTCGACCAGCGGTAGAACGCGGGGTAGGTGTTGAGGCGCAGCCCCCAGTCGCGAATCGCCGCGCGCGCGAAGCGCGTGAGGTTCGCGTCCTCGATCTGCGCCGCGCTCGGCGTCCACAGCGGCCGGTCCGCAGCCATTGCCGTCCCCCTCTCAGCCGAGCACGATCTGGCGGATCTTCTCCGGCAGCGCGGTCGACTTGCCCTGCTGGAAATCGACCCAGACGACCTTGGCCGCGCCCTCGGCGTACAGCGTGCCGGGGTCGTAGCTCGGGCGCATCTCGAGCCAGGTCTCGAAGCTGGAGTTGCCGACCTTGCCCGCGTAGGTGCGCACCTCCACCACGCCGGGGTAGACGAGCTGCTTGATGAAGGTGCAGCTCGCGTTGATGATCACCGGACCGGCGCCCTGCGGCGACGGGCGCACGCCGAGCGCGTCGAACCAGCTGATGCGGGCCTGCTCCATGTAGCGGAAGTACGCGGTGTTGTTGACGTGGCCCATCGCGTCCATGTCGCCCCAGCGGATCGGGATGGCCTCGGTGTGGACGAGCTTCTTGCGCGGCGGGGTCATCGGGCGGCGGCTCGCGGCGGTGCGCGCCGATTATACAATCGCGCTTTCCCGCGCCGCGCCAGCCGGCGCGCCGGAGACGAAGGAGCAGGCGGTGGATCGCGAGCAGATGGAGTACGACGTCGTGGTCGTGGGGGGCGGGCCTGCGGGTCTCGCGTGCGCGATCCGCCTGAAGCAGCTCGCGGCGGAGGCCGGTCGGGAGGTGGGCGTCTGCCTGATCGAGAAGGGCGCGGAAATCGGCGCGCACATCCTCTCCGGCGCGGTGATCGAGCCGCGCGCGCTGGACGAACTGCTGCCGGACTGGAAGTCGAAGGACGCGCCGCTCGCGACGCCGGCGCGCGACGACCGGGTGCTGTTTCTCACCGCGCGCAAGGGCTACCGGCTGCCCGTCCCGCCCAGCTTCCGCAACCACGGCAACTACGTCGCGAGCCTCGGCGACGTCTGCCGCTGGCTCGGGCGCGAGGCCGAGGCGCTCGGCGTCGAGATCTACGCCGGGTTCGCGGGCGCCGAGGTCCTGTACGGCGAGGACGGCGCGGTGACGGGCGTCGCCACCGGCGACATGGGCGTCGCGAAGGACGGCAGCCACAGCGCGAACTTCCAGCGCGGCGTCGCGCTGCGCGCGCGGCAGACCGTCTTCGCGGAGGGCTGCCGCGGCTCGCTCACCAAGACGCTCTTCAAGCGCTTCGGCCTGCGCGAGGGCGTCGATCCGCAGACCTTCGGCATCGGCATCAAGGAGCTGTGGGAGGCGCCGGCCGGGAAGCACCAGGGCGGGCTGGTGATGCACACCGTCGGCTGGCCGCTCGACGCCGCGACCTACGGCGGCTCGTTCATGTACCACTTCGCCGAGAACCTGATCTCGATCGGGTTCGTGATCGGCCTCGACTACCGCAACCCGCACCTCTCGCCGTTCGACGAGTTCCAGCGCTTCAAGACTCACCCGGAGATCCGGCCGTTTCTCGCGGGCGGCCGGCGCATCGCCTACGGCGCGCGCGCGCTCTCCGAGGGCGGGTTCCAGTCGCTCCCGAAGCTCACCTTCCCCGGCGGGATGCTGGTCGGCGACACCGCGGGGTTTCTCAACGTGCCGAAGATCAAGGGCACGCACCTCGCGATGAAATCCGGCATGACCGCGGCCGAGGCGCTGTTCGCGGCGTTGGGCGCGGATGGCCCGCGCGAGGTGACCGGCTACCCCGAGCGGCTGCGGCGCTCGTGGCTCTGGGACGAGCTGCACCGTGCGCGCAACATCCGGCCCGCGTTCCACCACGGCCTGTGGGCCGGAGTGCTCTACACCGGCATCGACCAGTACGTGTTCCAGGGCAAGGCGCCGTGGACCTTCCGCAACCACGCCGACCACACGCAGCTCGGCAAGGCCGCGGACTACCCGCCCATCGCGTACCCGAAGCCCGACGGCGTGGTGACCTTCGACAAACCCTCGTCGGTGTACCTGTCGAACACCAACCACGAGGAGAACCAGCCCTGCCACCTGACGCTCGCCGACGCGTCGGTCCCGATCGCGGTGAACCTCGCGCTCTACGATGCGCCCGAGACCCGCTACTGCCCGGCCGGCGTATACGAGATCGTCCGCGACCAGGACGGGCGCAATCCGCGGCTGCAGATCAACGCGCAGAACTGCGTCCACTGCAAGACCTGCGACATCAAGGATCCGACCCAGAACATTAACTGGGTGGTGCCGCAGGGCGGCGAGGGGCCGAACTACTCGAGCATGTAGCGTCGTGTCCGCTCGAAGCGTGCCGTGGAACTTAAAGTTCTTAATTATAGGATATTTTGTGATGTTCATTTACGCCATTCTTATATGTTAAGTGATGTTGCGTTTCTAACATACTGATTTTCCAATATTTTGTCAGATAATCTTCCCGCAACCACTTCGACCACGCTCCTGCACGCTCACTCGGTGACGGTGCGCCCCCTGCGCCGGGAAGATGCCGACCTCGAGTTGCGGTTCGGGCTCGGCCTCTCGGAGGAATCCCGCTACAGCCGGTTCTTCGGCGGCGTCCGGTTCTCGCCCGAGACCCTCGCCGCGCTCGTCAACATCGATTTCACGCGCGACGTCGCCCTGATCGCGACCACGGCGGTGGAGGGGAAGGAGACGCCGGTCGGCGTTGCGCGATACGTGCTCCTGCCGCCCGGGGACGCCGCCGAGTTCGCCCTGACGGTGGCCGACCGCTGGCAGGGAAGCGGGATCGGGCGGCTGCTCCTCGGCCGGCTGGTCGAGATCGCGCGCGAACGCGGGTTGCGCCGGCTCTGGGGCGAGACGCTGGCGACCAATGCGCCGATGATCGGGCTCGCCGCGCGTCTCGGCTTCACGGCGCGCGCCCACCCCCAGGACCCGACGCTGCGCGTGCTCGAACGCGACCTGCACGACGAGATGGCCGCGTTCGTCGGGCGCCAGCCCGGCGCGCCGGAGACGGAGGCCTGAGCGGCGCCTAGAACTGCTCGTCGGAAAGGGCGAGCACGCCGGGCGCGCCCTCGACCACGACGTCGCGGAGCGCCGTCGCGTGCGCGAGCGGGTGGTCGGCGAAGAAGCGGGCGGTGGCGATCTTGGCCTGCAAGAACGCCGCGTCCCCCTCGCCCCGCGCGAGCCGCGCCTGCGCGGCGAGCGCCGCGCGGCCCATCTGCCAGCCGCCGAGCACGATCCCGCAGAGCTTGAGGAACGGCACGGCGCCGGCGTGCACCGCCTTCGGATCGGCGCCGGCGTTCGCCACGATCCAGTCCACGCACTCGGCCGCCGCCTTGCGGCCCGCGGCGAGGCGAGCCCCGATCACGCCGAGATTGGCCGCTCCCGCGTCGCGCAGGGCACCCGCGGTCCGTTCGACCTCGGCCAGCACCGCCTTCGCCGTCGCCCCGCCCTCGCGCGCGACCTTGCGCCCGATGAGGTCGTTCGCCTGGATGCCGGTGGTGCCCTCGTAGATCGTGGTGATGCGCGCGTCGCGGAGGTACTGCGCCGCGCCGGTCTCCTCGATGAAGCCCATGCCGCCGTGCACCTGGATGCCGGTCGAGGTGACCTCGATCGCGGTCTCGGTGGACCAGCCCTTCACGACCGGAATCAACAGATCCAGGAGCGCCTGGCTGCGGGCGCGCGCGGCCTCGTCCGGGTGGTGGTGCGCCCGATCGTGGTGGGCGGCGGCCACGTACGCGAGCGCGCGCGTCGCCTCCGCCTGCGCCTTCATGCTCATGAGCATGCGGCGCACGTCCGGATGCCGGATGATCGGCGCCGGCTGCGAGCCGCTTGCGCCGATCTCGCGGCTCTGCAGGCGCTCCTTCGCGTAGGCGAGCGCCTTCTGGTAGGCGCGCTCGCAGAGCGCCACGCCCTCCATCCCGACCGCGAAGCGCGCCGCGTTCATCATGATGAACATGTACTCGAGGCCGCGGTTCTCCTCGCCCACCAGGTGGCCGATCGCGCCGTCCTTGTCCCCGTAGGCCATCACCGCCGTCGGGCTCGCGTGGATCCCGAGCTTGTGCTCGATCGACACGCAGCGCAGGTCGTTGCGCTCGCCCGGCGTGCCGTCGGCCCGCGGCAGGAACTTGGGCACGACGAAGAGCGAGATCCCCTTCACCCCCGCCGGTGCGCCCGGCGTGCGCGCCAGCACGAGGTGGACGATGTTCTCGGCCAGGTCGTGCTCGCCGTAGGTGATGAAGATCTTCTGGCCGAAGATGCGGTAGTGGTCGCCCGCGGGCACCGCGCGCGTCTTCACCTGCGCGAGGTCGGAGCCGGCCTGCGGCTCGGTGAGATTCATCGTGCCGGTCCACACGCCCGCGATCATCTTGGGCAGGTAGGCGCGCTTCTGCGCGTCGGAGCCACGCAGGAGCAGCGCCTCGATCGCCCCGCCGGTGAGCAGCGGGCAGAGCGAGAACGACAGGTTCGCCGCTTTCCACATCTCCATCACCGGGGCGGCGACGAGCTTCGGCAGCCCCTGCCCGCCGTGCTCGGCGGGAAACTGGAGCGCGTTCCAGCCCCCCTCGGTGAACTGGCGGTAGGCGTCCTTGAACCCCTTCGGCGTGGTGACCTCGCCGTCGCGCCAGGTCGAGCCTTCGACGTCGCCGGGCCGGTTGAGCGGGGCGAGCACTTCGGCGCAGAACCGGGCGCTCTCGTCGAGGATCTGCTCGACCACGTCGGGCGTCGCATCGCCGAACCCCGGAAGCGCGGCGATCTCGTCCAGGGCGGCGAGCTCGCGCAGCACGAACTGCATGTCCCGCACCGGCGCGGCGTACTCGCTCATCGCAACCTCCGAACCCTCGCGCCCGCCGCGCCCGTCAGCCGAGCGCCTTGACGAGCTCCGGGACGACCTTGAAGAGGTCGCCCACGATGCCGTAGTCGGCGACCTGGAAGATCGGCGCCTCCTCGTCCTTGTTGATCGCCACGATCACGCGGCTGTCCTTCATCCCCGCGAGGTGCTGGATCGCGCCCGAGATCCCGACCGCGATGTACAGCTCGGGGGCGACGATCTTCCCGGTCTGCCCCACCTGCCAGTCGTTGGGCACGAAGCCCGCGTCCACCGCCGCCCGGCTCGCTCCCATCGCGGCGTTCAGCTTGTCGGCGATCGGCTCGAGCAGCTTGAAATTCTCGCCCGAGCCCATGCCGCGCCCGCCCGAAACGACCACCTTCGCCGCGGTGAGCTCCGGACGCTCGCTCTTGGTGAGCTCGCGCCCGAGCAGCGTCGTCAGGCCCGCGTCGGGCCCCGGCGCGAGCTTCTCCACCGCCGCGCTCCCGCCGCTCGCCGGCACGGCCTCGAAACCGGTCGTGCGCACCGTGATCACCTTGATCGGGTCCTTCGATCGGACGGTCGCCATCGCGTTGCCCGCGTAGATCGGCCGCACGAAGGTGTCGGGCGACTCGACCGCGACGATGTCCGAGACCTGCGCCACGTCCAGCAGCGCGGCGATCCGCGGCCCGAGGTTCTTGCCGAACGTGGTCGCGGGCAGGAGCACGTGGCCGTAGTCCTTGGCGAGCTGCACGACCAGGGTGGCGAGGCTCTCGGCCAGCTCGTCCCGGTAGTGCGGCGCGTCGGCCAGCAGCACCTTGGCGACGCCCTGCGCCCGGGCCGCGGCCTGAGCCACGGCCTCGCAGCCGCCCCCGGCGACCAGCACGTGCGCCTCGCCTCCGATCGCCCTTGCCGCCCCCAGGGCGTGGAGCGTCGCGGCCTTGAGGTGGCTGTTGTCGTGTTCGGCAATGACGAGGATCGACATCTAGATGACCTTCGCTTCGTTCCTGAGCTTGTCCACCAGCGCCGCCGCGTCGGGGACTTTCACGCCCCCCTTGCGCTTGGGCGGCTCCGCCACCTTGAGCGTGGCGAGGCGCGGGGCGACGTCCACGCCGAGCGCGTCGGGCTTGAGCGTCTCCAGCGGCTTCTTCTTCGCCTTCATGATGTTGGGCAGCGTGACGTAGCGCGGCTCGTTCAGGCGCAGGTCCACGGTGATCACCACGGGGAGCTTGGTCGCCACGGTCTCCAGGCCGCCGTCCACCTCGCGCGTCACCTCCGCTTTCCCGTCCGCGATCTTCACCTTGGAGGCGAAGGTCGCCTGCGGCCAGCCGAGCAGCGCGGCGAGCATCTGCCCGGTCTGGTTCGCGTCGTCGTCGATCGCCTGCTTGCCGAGCAGCGCGATCTGCGGGCCCTCCTTCGCCACGATCGCCTTCAGGAGCTTCGCCACGGCGAGCGGCTGCAGCTCCGCGTCGGTCTCCACCAGGAGCGCGCGGTCGGCCCCGATCGCGAGCGCGGTGCGCAGCGTCTCCTGGCAGGCGGCGACGCCGCAGGACACCACCACCACCTCGGTGGCGACGCCGGCCTCCTTCAGCCGCACCGCCTCCTCGACCGCGATCTCGTCGAACGGGTTCATCGACATCTTCACGTTGGCGGTTTCGACCCCCGTGCCGTCCGCCTTCACGCGGACCTTCACGTTGTAGTCGATGACGCGCTTGATCGGAACGAGGACTTTCATCGGGCAACCCGCGGGAGAGGACGCGCGATTTTATCGGAAACCCCGCCGCCGCCGCGCCCCCCGTCCCCGGGGGGGCGGCGGTCAGCGCCCCTGCCAGCTCGGCGGGCGCTTCTCGATGAACGCGTCCATGCCCTCGCGCCCCTCCTCGTGCGCGAAGCTGGAGGCGATGACCTGGCCGGCGAGCTCGTAGGCGCGCTCCAGCCCCATCTCGAGCTGCTCGTAGAACGCGCGCTTGCCCGCGGCGACGGTCGCGCGCGGTTTCGACCGGATCTGCGCGGCGAGCCGGCGCACCGTCTCCTCCAGCTCGCCGGCCGGCACGACGCGGTTCACCAGCCCCCACTCGAGCGCGCGGCGCGCGTCGATCATGTCGCCGGTCAACAGCATCTCCATCGCGTGCTTGCGCGCGAGGTTGCGCCCGAGCGCGACCCCCGGAGTCGAGCAGTAGAAGCCCCAGTTCACCCCCGGGGTGGCGAACTTCGCGCCCTCCGCGGCGACCGCCAGGTCGCACTGCGCCACCAGCTGGCAACCGGCCGCCGCCGCCGCGCCCTGCACCTGCGCGATCACCGGCTGTGGGAGCCGCGGGATCGAGGCCATCATCCGGCTGCAGCGGCGAAAGAGCTCGGCGATGCGCGGCTGGGTCCCGAGCGCACGGATCTCCTTCAGGTCGTGACCGGCGGAAAAGCCCTTTCCCCGGGCGGCGATGACGACGACGCGCACGCCCTCGTCCTGGGCGAGCGCGTCGAAGGCGCCCTGCAGCGCGTCGATGGCCTCCGCGGTGAGCAGGTTGTAGGACTCGGGCCGGTTCAAGGTCAGCGTCGCGACCCCGTCGCGGTCCTCCCGCAGGAGGACGGGGGTCGCAGGTTGCGGCTGCGCGCTCATGTCGTGGATCCTTTCCCTATTCGATCGCCGAGACCGACCTGGCCTGCTGGCGCAACACGAACTTCTGGATCTTGCCGGTGGAGGTGCGCGGCAGGGCGCCGAACACCACCGCGCGCGGCGCCTTGAAGCGGGCGAGATGCGCGCGGCAGTGCTCCGTGATCTCCGCGGCGGTGGCGGTCGCGCCCGGCTTCAGCTCCACGAACGCGCACGGCGTCTCGCCCCACCTCGCGTCGGGCTGCGCGACCACCGCGACCGCGAGCACCGCCGGGTGGCGGCAGATCACGTCCTCCACCTCGAGCGACGAGATGTTCTCCCCGCCCGAGATGATGATGTCCTTGGCGCGGTCCTTGATCTTGATGTAGCCGTCGGGCTGCCGCACCGCGAGATCGCCCGAGTGGAACCAGCCCCCCTCAAACGCCTCCGCGGTCGCCTGCGGGTTCTTGAGGTAGCCCTTCATCGTGACGTTGCCGCGGAACATGATCTCGCCCATCGTCTCGCCGTCGGCCGGCACCGGCTGCATGGTCGCCGGGTCCATCACCATGCAGCCTTCTTCGAGCAGGTAGCGCACGCCCTGGCGCCCGTTGCGCTCGGCGCGCGCCCCGGCGTCGAGCGCGGACCACTCGTCGTGCTTGGCGCAGACGGTGGCCGGGCCGTAGGTCTCGGTGAGCCCGTAGACGTGGGTGAGGTCGAAGCCGATCCGCTCCATGCCCTCGATCATCGACTGCGGCGGCGCGGCGCCGGCGACGAAGGCGGAGACCTTGTGCCTGATGCCCTCGCGCAGCTTCGGGTCGGCGTTGATCAGGCTGGTGTGGACGATCGGAGCGCCGCAGTAGTGCGTAACTCCGTGCGCCCTGATGAGCGGGAAGATGAGCGCCGGATCGACCCGCCGCAGGCACACGTTCGTCCCGGCGTTCGCCGCCATCGTCCACGGAAAGCACCAGCCGTTGCAGTGGAACATCGGCAGCGTCCAGAGGTACACCGCGTGGCGCGGCATGCCCCAGGTGAGGATGTTGCCCACGCCGTTCAGGTACGCGCCGCGATGGGAGTACACCACGCCCTTCGGGTTGCCGGTGGTGCCCGAGGTGTAGTTGAGCGCGATCGCCTGCCACTCGTCGGCCGGCGGCTGCCAGTCGAACCCGGGGTCGCCGCCTGCGAGGAACGCCTCGTAGTCGAGCTCCCCGAGCCGGTCTCCCGGGCCGGCGTACTCCGGATCGTCGACGTCGATGACGATCGGCCGGCGCTCGAGCGGCGCGAGCGCCCCGGCGATCGTGCCGGCGAACTCGCGGTCGGTGAGCAGCACCTTGGCCTCGCCGTGGCCGAGCATGAACCCGATCGCCGCGGCGTCCAGGCGCGTGTTGAGCGTGTTCAGCACCGCCCCGGTCATCGGCACGCCGAAGTGGCACTCGTACATCTCGGGCGTGTTCGCGAGCATCGCCGCGACCGTGTCGCCCGCGCCGACGCCGCGCCGGGCGAGCGCGGAGGCGAGGCGCCGGGCGCGCGCGTAGGTCTCGCCCCAGGTGTACCGGCGCGCCCCGTGGATCACCGCGGTCCGGCGCGGATAGACCGCGGCGCTCCACTCGATGAAGGTGAGCGGCGTCAGCGGGGCGAAGTTCGCCGCGTTGCGCTCCAGGTCCTGCTCGTAGGGGTTGGCGCGTCCGGCGGGCATGGCGGTCGGCTCCGGGGCGGCGGTGCTGGAGCGAAAAGTATAGATCAGGCCGCGGTGCCGGCCGTCCACACCGGCGTGCCCTTGGACTCCTGCGCGATCTGGTCGAGCACGCGGCGGTGCTCTGCGGCCTCCTCCGCGCTCGCGCGCAGGACCACGAGGCGGGGGCGGGCGCCGGAGGACCGCGTTCCCTCCGCCGCCGGGCGAACGGCCGCGTCCGGCTCGATCGCCAGGCTCTCCTGGCCGCGCGTCATCGCGAGGTACACCTCGGCGAGCAGGCTCGCGTCGAGCAGCGCCCCGTGCAGGGTGCGGTGCGAGTGCTCGACCTGGTAGCGCTCGCACAGGGCGTCGAGCGAGTTCCTCTTGCCCGGGTGGAGGTCGCGCGCCTGGCGCAGGGTGTCCACCACCGAGGCGACGTGCCGCTCCAGCGGGCCGAGGGCGAGGCGCTCGAGCTCGGCGTTCAGGAACTCGACGTCGAAGGCCGCGTTGTGGATGACCAGCTCCGCGCCCGCGAGGTACTCGACCAGCTCGCGCGCGATGTCGGCGAAGCGCGGCTTGTCCTGCAGGAACTCGCTGGTGATGCCGTGCACGCGCAGCGCGCCCTCCTCGACCTCGCGCTCCGGGTTGAGGTAGCGGTGGAAGTGGTTGCCGGTCGGGCGCCGGTTCACCAGCTCCACGCAGCCGATCTCGATGATGCGGTCGCCGAG
>JAGVSZ010000164.1 GCA_019137045.1 Betaproteobacteria bacterium | reverse complement strand
CCGCGGCGCGCCGGTGGCTCTCGAGCGCGAACTCGTCCTGCTGCTGGCGCGTGAACCCGTACTTCGCCGCGATGTTCTCGGCGGTGATGCCCATGTGCCCGTGGCCGAACGGGTCGCTGAGCGCGCCGACCATCGCGTCGACCATCTGCCCGTCGCCCATGCGCTGGCCCCAGCGCGCGGCCGGAAGGAAGTACGCGGCGCGGCTCATCGATTCGGCCCCGGCGCCGACCACGCAGTCGGTGTCGCCCAGCATGATGTGCTGGGCGGCCGACACGATCGCCTGCAGGCCGCTGCCGCAGAGCCGGTTCACGGTGAGGCAGGGCGTGCCGATCGGCAGCCCGCCCTCGACCCCGGCCACGCGCGAGATGTACATGTCGCGCGCCTCGCCGTGGATCACGCTGCCGAGGACGAGGTGCCCGACGGCCGCGGGCTCGATCTTTGCGCGCGCCACCGCTTCCCGAATGACCGCCGCGCCGAGCGCGATGGGCGCCATGTCCTTGAGCCCGCCGCCGAAATCCCCGATCGCCGTGCGCGTACCGGAGAGCACTACCACTTCACGAGCCATGTGAACCTCCTTCGACTGACCACTGAGTTCCCGACGCGACGAGCGGCCACTGCCCCGCCCGCCCCCATAACCGGCGACCCGCCGCCCGCGGCAACGGGTCGCGCTTCACGTCCGCACCGGAGCGCCCCACAGGTCGTGGGCGTCGCTCCGCTCGATTTGGACCGCGACGAATTCGCCCGGTTGCAGCGCCCGCGCGCGCTCGACGTGCACCACGCCGTCGATGTCCGGAGCGTCCGCGCTCGACCGCGCCACGGCGCGGCCCCCTTCCACCCGGTCGACGAGCACCTGCAGGCGCCTGCCGACCTTCGCCTTCAGACGCCGGGCGCTGACGCGCGCCTGCGCCGCCATGAACCGCGCGCGCCGCTCCTCCTTCACCGCCTCCGGCACCTGCCCCGGCAGCGCGTTCGCCTGCGCGCCCTCCACCGGCGAGTAGGCGAAGCAGCCGACGCGGTCGAGCTCGGCCTCCTCCAGGAACGCGAGGAGCGCCTCGAACTCGCGCTCGGTCTCGCCGGGGAAGCCGACGATGAAGGTGCTGCGGATCGTCAGGTCCGGGCAGACGGCCCGCCACGCGCGGATGCGCGCGAGGTTTGCCTCGGCCGAGGCCGGGCGCTTCATGCGCCTGAGGATGCGCGGGCTCGCGTGCTGGAACGGGACGTCCAGGTACGGCAGGATCTTCCCGTCCGCCATCAGCGGGATCACGTCGTCCACGTGCGGATAGGGATAGACGTAGTGCAGGCGCACCCACACGCCCAGAGTCCCGAGGGCGCGCGCGAGCTCCGCCAGCCGCGTCTTGAGCGGCCGGCCGTTCCAGAAATCGGTGCGGTGCCGGACGTCGACGCCGTACGCGCTCGTGTCCTGGGAGATCACGAGCAGCTCCTTCGCCCCCGCGCGCACCAGCGCCTCGGCCTCGCGCATCACCTCGCCGGCGGGCCGGCTCGCGAGCTTGCCCCGGAGCGCGGGAATGATGCAGAAGGTGCAGCGGTGATTGCAGCCTTCGGAGATCTTCAGGTACGCGTAGTGCCTGGGCGTCAGGCGCACGCCCTGCGGCGGCACGAGGTCGACGAACGGGTCGTGCGGCCTGGGCAGGTGCGCGTGCACCGCGGACATCACGCCCGCCACATCGTGCGGGCCGGTGACCGCGAGGACGGAGGGATGCGCGTGCTTCACCACGCCGTTCCTCGCGCCGAGGCAGCCGGTGACGATCACCCGGCCGTTCTCCGCCAGCGCCTCGCCGATCGCTTCCAGCGATTCGGCGACCGCGGCGTCGATGAAGCCGCAGGTGTTCACGATCACCAGGTCGGCGCCGCCATAGGTCGGAGCGATCGCGTAGCCCTCGGCGCGCAGCTGGGTGAGCACGCGCTCGGAATCGACGAGCGCCTTCGGGCACCCGAGGGAAACGAAGCCGACGCGCGGGGATGCGTGGGTCACGACCGGTGCCGGGTGGCGCGCCTCGGCTGCCGCGCGCCCGTTCAGCCCTTCTCCGTCTTGCCCTCGCCCGGCCGCCCGCCCGGCTCGCCGGACGGCGCTGTGCCGCCGAACGGGGGAAAGCCGGAGAACATGGTGCGGGTCTGGCTCTGGAGCTGCTGCTGCATCTGCTGGAACATGTTCTTGCTCTGTTCCATGTAGGTCGCCATGAGGCTCTGCATCGCCGGCCCCTGGAAGGTCAGGAACTGCGACCACAGCTCGGTCGCCTTCGCCGGATCGCCGTAGAGCTGCTTCGACTGCTCCTGCATCGACTTCTGGATCTCGAGGAACGCCTGGATGTTGCGCTCGAGGTAGTTGCCCATCATCCCCTGCATCGCGTTGCCGTAGAAGCGGATGAACTGCGTCAGCACGTCGTGCGAGAACATCGGCGCGCCGCTCGATTCCTCGTCCAGGATGATCTGCAGCAGGATCTGGCGCGTGAGGTCCTCGGAGGACTTCGCGTCCACCACCTGGAACTCCTCGTGCTTGAGCACGAGCTCCTTCACGTCGGCGAGCGTGATGTAGGAGGAGGTCTGCGTGTCGTAGAGCCGCCGGTTCGGGTACTTCTTGATCAGTCGCACGGAATCTGCCATGGTGTTCTCGATCCGCAGTGAGCAGGGCCCCGGAGATAAGCTCGGACGGCGCGCGCCGTGCCAATGCCCTGCTTCCGGTCAGCATTTTTGTTGCGCCGCAACAGGCCGATTTTACCCCACTCCGACCAACGAGGCCCACCATGAATCAACCCACCGACCAGATCGCCGCCTGGAACCAGGCCGCCTACGACGCCGCGATGAGCTACGCCCGGGCGAGCCTGGCGAGCGCCGAGCAGCTGCTCACGCTCAACCTCGAGACCGCGCGCGCCACCCTCGACCAGGCGGCCCGGGCCACGCGCGAGCTGATGTCCTCGGGCGACCCGCAGCAGCTGATGGCGGTGCGGACGCGCCTCGCGCAGACCAACATGCAGCAGGCCGCGACCTACGCGCAGAGCGTGTACGAGATCGTCAGCCAGACCCAGTCGCACCTCGGCAAGCTCTTCGAGGAGCAGCTCGGCAAGCTCACCCGCGACATGACGGCCGGCGCCGACGCGCTCGGCAAGGGCGCCCCGGGGGCCGAGGCCTCGAGCGCGGCCCTCAAGTCCACCTTCGCGGCCACCTCCGCGATGATCGAGAGCCTCAATCAGGCCACGCGGCAGTTCGCGGAGCTGTCGGAGGCGACGATGAAGGCGGCTACCGCCCAGATGGTCCGGACGGCGGGGCAGCGCTGAGCGGCGTCGGAGGCGGGGCGCGGGCGCCCGCCACCCCGCCGTCCCGCCGCGCGCGCGCCTACTGCATGTGCTGGCCGCCGTTGATGGCGATGTTGGCGCCGGTGACGAAGGCGGCCTCCTCCGAGCAGAGGTAGATGATGAGGCCGGCGACCTCCTCCGGCTTGCCGAGCCGCCCGACCGGGATCTGCGGAATGATCTTCGTGTCCAGGATGTCCTTCGGGATGGCGGTCACCATCTTGGTGCCGATGTATCCGGGCGAGATGGTGTTGACCGTGACGCCCTTGCGCGCCACCTCGAGGGCGAGCGCCTTGGTGAAACCGTGCATGCCGGCCTTCGCGGCCGAGTAGTTGGTCTGGCCGAACGCGCCCTTCTGGCCGTTGACCGAGCTCACGTTGATCACGCGCCCCCAGCCGCGGTCGGCCATGCCGTCGCACACCGGTTTGGTCATGTTGAAGACGCTGTCGAGGTTGGTGCGCATCACCGCGTCCCAGTCCGCCTTCCCCATCTTCCGGAAGGTCATGTCGCGCGTGATGCCGGTGTTGTTGACCAGGATGTCGACCGGCCCGACCTCGGCCTGGATGGTCGCGACGCACTTCTGGCAGGACTCGTAGTCGGTGACGTCCACCGGCACCGGGTGGAAGTCGTAGCCCTTCGACTTCATCTCCGCGCTCCACGCCGCCGCGTTCTTGTTGCCGGGCGAGTGGGTCACGACGACGCGGAACCCCGCGTCGTGCATCTTGGTGCTGATCGATTCCCCCAGGCCGCCCATCCCACCGGTGATGAGCGCGATCCTGCGCTGTGCCATGACACCCTCCTTTGGTCGCGGTTCCGGACGCGGAGGAAATTATGGCACGCGCGCCTGCCGCCCGCGGGGCCGGCGGCGCGGCGCGTCACTCCCTGTGCAGGCCGCCGTTGATCGAGACGTTCGCGCCGGTGATGTAGCCGGCGTCCTCCGAGGCGAGGTAGGCCACCAGCCCGGCGATCTCCTCGGGCTTGGCGAGGCGCCCCATCGGGATCGAAGCGACGATGCTCTGCAGCACCTCGCTCTTGATCGCGCGCACCATGTCGGTGTCCACGTAGCCGGGCGAGATGGTGTTCACGGTGACGCCTTTCTTCACCACCTCCTGCGCGAGCGCCTTGGTGAAGCCGTGCATCCCGGCCTTGGCCGCCGAGTAGTTGGTCTGCCCGAACTGCCCCTTGAGCGCGTTGACCGACGAGATGTTGACGATGCGCCCCCAGCCGCGCTCCATCATGCCTTCGATCACCTGCCGGGTGACGTTGAAGACCGAATTGAGATTGGTGTTGATTACGGCGTACCAGTCGTTGGGGGACATCCGCTTGAAGACGCCGTCGCGGGTGATGCCGGCCGCGTTGACCAGGATCTCCACCGGCCCGACGGTCGAGCGGATGCGGTACATCATGTCGGCGCAGGAATCGTAGTCCTCGACGTTGCCCTCGGCGGCGTGCACGTGCAGGCCTTCGCCGCGCAGGCGGTCCAGCCACTCGTCCTTGCGCTCGTAGCCGGGCAGGCAGCCCGCCACCACCCTGGCGCCGTTCGCCGCGAGGCGGCGGCAGATTGCCGTCCCGATGCCCCCCATCCCGCCGGTCACGAACGCGACTCGCTCATTCATTCTCTTCGTTTCCTCTGCAAGAAATGCCGCGGCGCGGGCCGCGGCGTCAAACCACTCGCTGCTTCACGTAGCGGCCCGGCGCCGGTTCGATCGGCCGGTGGCGGTCGCTCCCGAGGCGTACCGGCGCTGCGACTTCGCCGCCCGCGAACCGGGCGAGCCAGCGATCCCAGTCGCCCCACCAGCTCCCGCGCTGCTCCGCGGCGCCCGCGAGCCAGTCGTCGGCCGCAGCCGGCAACTGCGGGTTCGTCCAGAAGCTGCGGCGGTTCTTGGCGGCCGGGTTGATCACGCCCGCGATGTGCCCGCTCGCGCCGAGCACGAAGCGCGCCTCGCCGCCGAGGAGCTGCGTGGTCCGATAGGCGCCGCGCCAGGGGACGATGTGATCCTCGCGGGCGGCGAGGACGTAGGTCGGAACGCGCACCGCGCCGAGATCGATCGGCACGCCGCAGGTCGCGACCCGGCCGGGCACGCGCAGGTTGTTCTCCAGATACGTGTTGCGGAGGTACCAGGCGTACCACGGGCCGGCGAGATTCGTGCTGTCCGAGTTCCAGTACAGGATGTCGAACGCCCCGGGCTGCCGGCCCTTGAGATAGTTGTCGACGACGTACGACCAGACGAGGTCATTCGCCCGCATCACGTTGAACACGGCGGCGAGGTCGCGGCCTTCCTTGACGCCGCCGCCCGCGAGCTCGCGCTCGACCGCCTCGACGCCGCCCCGGTCGACGAACACGGCGAGGTCGCCGGCGTCCGCGAAATCGAGCAGCGCGGTGAAGAACGTCGCGCTCGCGATGCGCTCGTCGCCGCGCGCGGCGAGCAGCGCGAGCGCGGCCCCGAGCATGGTCCCGCCGACGCAGTACCCGAGGACATTGAGGCGCTCGGCGCCCGTGATCTCGGCTGCAACGTCGAAGGCCTTGAGGACGCCGTCGCGGATGTAGTCGTCCCACCCGAGGTGCGCGGCCGCGGGGGTGATGTTCCGCCACGACACCATGAACGCGGTGTTGCCGCGCTCGACGGCGTAGCGCACGAAGGAATTCTCCGGCGCGAGGTCCAGGACGTAGAACTTGTTGATGCAGGGCGGAACCATCACGAACGGGCGCGCGCGCACCGCCGGGGTGGCGGGCGCGTACTGCACGAGCTGCATCACGTCGTTCTCGTACACCACCGCGCCCGGGGTCGCGGCGATGTTGCGCCCGACTTCGAACGCCGACTCGTCGGTCTGGGAGATCCGTCCCTTCTCGACGTCGCCGATCAGGTTGCGCAGGCCACGCGCGAGCGCCTCGCCCCCGGAGTCGAGCGCGGCGCGCACCACTTCCGGATTGGTCGCGGCGAAGTTCGCCGGACACATCAGGTCGACGAACTGGCGGGCGTAGAAGCGCAGGCGGCGCTTGGTCGCCGCGTCGAGCTCGGCCGCTTCCACCACCGCGGTGACGTACCGCGCGCCGAGGAGGTAGTGCTGCTTCAGATAGTCGTGAAAGACGCTGTCGCGCCACTCCGCTCCCGCGAACCGCCGATCGTCGCGGTCCGGGGCGATGACCGGCTCGGCCGGCCCGCCCGCCTGCCGCGCGAGCGCCGCGGCCCAGAGCCGGGCGAGGTCGCGCTGGTATTCGGCCTGCAGCGCCGCCACGCGCGGCGCACTCGCGGCGAGCGCGGAGGCGAGGTGCGCCGGGTCGAGCGCCGTCCCGCTCCCGGCGGAGTGCGGCAGCCCGTGCGGCCCGAAGATGCCGGCTGGAGAGAAAGGACCGAGGGGGGGAGGTGCGGCGGACACGGGCGTTGCGCGGGCAACGGGTGAGGCAAACGAGCCAGTATTGCACTGCACAACCGCGGGTGTCAAATGCAGCGACGGCCCGCGGCCGGGCGCGACGAATCAGACGCCGTAGTAGTCGCGATACCAGTCGACGAACCGGCGCACGCCCACCTCGATCGGCGTGGCCGGGCGAAAACCGACCTCGCGCGCGAGCGCGGTGATGTCCGCGGCGGTCGCCACCACGTCGCCGGGCTGGAGCGGCAGCAGTTCCAGCTGCGCCTTGCGGCCGAGGCATTGCTCGAACGTCTCGATCCAGCGCAGGAGCGCGACCGGCCGGTTGTTGCCGATGTTGTAGATGCGCCAGGGCGCCGCGCTCGTCGCCGGGGTCACCTCTCCCGGCGTCGCCGGGCGCTCCATCACGCGCACCACGCCCTCCACCACGTCGTCGATGTAGGTGAAATCGCGCTCCATCGCGCCGTGGTTGAACACCTTGAGCGGCTCGCCCGCGAGGATCGCGCGCACGAACAGGAACGGCGACATGTCGGGCCGGCCCCAGGGTCCGTAGACGGTGAAGAAGCGCAGCCCGGTGCAGGGCAGGCCGAAGAGATGCGCGTACACGTGCGCCATCGCCTCGTTGGCCTTCTTCGTGGCCGCGTAGAGCGAAACCGGGTGATCGACGTTGTCGCATTCGCCGAAGGGCATCTTCGCGTTGAGGCCGTACACGGAGCTCGAGGAGGCGAACACGAGGTGCCCGACGCCGGCCCGCCGGCATCCCTCCAGCACGTTCCCGAACCCGACCAGGTTGGCGTCCACGTACTTTTCCGGGTGGGTCACCGAGTAGCGCACGCCGGCCTGCGCCGCGAGGTGGACCACCGCGTCGAAGGGGCCGGCGCCGAACGCGCGCGCGCTCGCCGCGCGGTCGGCGAGCTCGAGCCGCTCGAAGCGGAATCCCGCGCGCCCTGCGAGCCGGGCGAGGCGCGCCGCCTTCAGCGCGACGTCGTAGTAGTCGTTGAGATTGTCGAGGCCGAACACCTCGTCGCCGCGCGCGAGGAGCCGGTCGCAGAGCGCGGCGCCGATGAACCCGGCGGCGCCGGTGACCAGGACTCTCATAGCCTCCGCCCGCTAGAATCGCGACCCCGGGTCGCGTGCATGCCGCTCATATACGTCGTCGCCATCGCCTGGTTGTACGTCACGGTGCTGATGGCCGCCACCGAGCCGAGCCTGGTGGGCGGTCTCATGACGTTCCTCTTCTACGGCCTCGGGCCGCTCGCGCTGTTCCTCTATCTCGTGCGGCCGCGACGAGCGGCGCCCCTCCGAAATCGCGCATCATCAGTGCCCGCGGGCGAGCACCCCGACGCCCCACACGCACGCGACGCCGAGCAGGATGAGCGCGAGCTGCTGGGCGGTCGCCGCGAGCTCGGGCCGCTTGTGCAGCCCCGGGATCAGGTCGGCGACCGCGACGTAGATCATGCTCGCCGCGGCGAGCGCGAGCAGGGTGTCGATCCAGCCCGACACGAACCTGAGCGCGAAGTAGGCCCCGATCGCGCCCACCACCATCGCGACGCTCGCTAGCAGGTTGAGCAGGAACGCGCGCGCCCTGCCGTAGCCCGAGTGCAGCAGGACGAGGAAGTCGCCCACCTCCTGCGGAATTTCGTGCGCGATCACCGCGGTGGCGGTGACCAGCCCGAGCGCGGTGCTCTCCATGAACGCCGCGGCGATCAGCACCCCGTCCACGAAGTTGTGGAAGCTGTCGCCGACGGTGATCATCAGCCCGCTGCGCCCGTGGTCGTGCTGCACCGGCGCCGGCGCGTGCTCGCCCGCGTGCGCGCCGTGCGCCGCGCAGTCCTCGGCGTGGCAGTGGCGCCACAGCACGAGCTTCTCCAGGAGGAAGAACGCGAGGATGCCGCCGAGCACCGTCGCGGCGGTGGCCTGGATGCTGGCGGTGTTTCCGAAAGCGTGCGGGAGCACCTCCAGGAACGCCGCTCCGAGCAGCGCGCCGATCGCGAAGCTCACGAGCGCGCTCACCCAGTGCGCGCGCGTCGCGAACGAGACGAGCGCCGCCAGCGTGACCGAGAGGAGTCCCCCGATCACGCTCGCCGCGGCGATGTAGGCCAGGGTCATCGTTCGATCCAGATCAGGCTCGCGCTGCGCCCGGTCGCACGCGCCCGGCGGTAGGAGAAGAACCGCGCCGCGTCGGTGTAGGTGCAGAACCCGCCGCCGGACACGCCCTGCACCCCCGCCGCGCCGAGCAGGTGGCGGGCGGCCGCGCACAGGTCCGCGCGATACCTGTCCTCGCCGGCCGGCTCGAACGCCGCGGCGAGGCCGGGGTCGCGCGCGCAGAAGGCGTCGTACACGTCGCGGCCGACCTCGTAGGCGCGCGGGCCGATGCCGGGACCGAGCCAGGCGACGACCTCGCGCGGCGCCACCTCCATGCGCGCGAGGGTCGCCTCGATCACGCCCGCGACGAGCCCGCGCCAGCCCGCGTGCGCGAGCCCGACCGCGGCGCCCCCGCGGTGCGCGAGCAGCACCGGCAGGCAATCGGCGGTGAGCACCGCGCACACCCGGCGCGGTGCGCGCGCGACGGCGCCATCGGCGCGCGGCAGCGCCCGCCCCGCCTCGGCGTC
>JAGVSZ010000077.1 GCA_019137045.1 Betaproteobacteria bacterium | reverse complement strand
CGTGCGCGCGTCCTCCGGCGAGAGGTTGGTCGGCTGGAAGAACGCGCCGTGGCCGGCGATTCCGCCGCTGGTCGGTTGGGTCGGATTCATGTCTGGCTCCTGGCTCGTGTCAGTCGGCGCCGGATCGCGCCTCGTTCCGCTCTTCCATCCACTCCTCGTACTCCTCGCGCTTCTCGTCGATGAAGTCCTCGATCACGTCGAAGAGGTTCTCGTCCATCGTCTCGAGCTGCCGCAGCACCCCGGTGTCCTCCCAGATGGTGTACATCTCGACCGAGGTCTTGAGCGACACCTCCCAGGCGGTGTCGGTGGTCTGCAGCGTCTTCATCGGGATCGCGCGCCGTAGGGTCTTCAGGTCGCCGGCGACCTTCTGGATGTCCGGACCCCAGTCGGGGAAGTGGTCGGGCTGGATCATGTCCGGCGAGAGCTGGTTGCCGGTCGTGATCAGCTTGAGCATGACGCGCCCGAAGGGCCGCAGCACGTCCTTGGCCGACTGCATGCCGTGCTTGATCGCGACCTCGCGCATGATCGCGACCAGGCCGCCGGGGGAATTCTTGAACGGGCAGCGCGCGGCGCAGGTCATGCACTGGGCGCAGGCCCAGATCTTCTCCTGCATCGCGTCGTACACCTGCTCGACGTTCTCGGTCCAGAGCAGCTGCACGATCTCGCGCGGGCTGTAGTCGTAGAACTGCGCCGACGGGCAGGTGGCGGTGCAGATGCCGCAGTTCAGGCAGCCGTTCAGCTCGTGCTCGTAGCGGAAGTCCCGACGGATGTCGTCGAAGATCTCCTGCATCTCGGCGTAGGTGGCCATGCCGTCTCCGTAGTGGAGCGCCGCCCGCGCGCCCCGTCGTCCCGCCCGGCGCGCGCCCCCGCGCGCCGGGTGCGCGCCACGGCGCGCTACTTGCGCTTCATGAAAAAGGTGTACTCCTTGTTGGCCTCCGCGTGCGACAGCAGCTCGTTCCCGGTCTGCTTGGAGAAGGCCTGGAAGTCCTTCACCGAGCCCGGGTCGGTGGCGACGATGCGCAGCACCTGGCCGCTCGTCATGTCGGCGAGCGCCTTCTTCGCCCGCAGGATGGGCAGCGGGCAGTTGAGGCCGCGCGCGTCGAGGTCCTTGTCGAAGTTCATCGGAATCCTTTCGGGGATGGCGATCGAGGGGTGTGGTCCGATATAGCGCACGCCCGACCGCCTTTCAACTCCAACCGGCCGCGCCGCTGATCCCGGTCAAACCTGAATTTCACGAATTTCTAATATTCGACGGGACCCGTCAAGCGCCGCGCGCGGCGGGAGGGGCCTGTGGCGACGCACCATCGCTCACGAGATCCGCTGGTAATACAGGTTCTGCGGGTGGTCGGCCTGCGCGAAGAAGAACCAGCGCTCGGCGAGCAACCCGAGGTACTGCACCACGAAGGCGGCGGCGAGCAACCCTGCCGACGGTGTGGCCAGGCCCGCCGCGAGCAGCGCGAGCGGCGCCGGGAAGACGAGCAGCAGGAACGCCCACTTGACCGACCGGACCGCGGCGTCGGAGCGGCCGTGGAAGAACTCCCGGGTGTTGAAGGAGCCGCCCATGAAACCCTGCGCCGTCTGTCGGATGCGCGGGTGCTTGACCCCGATCGCGGTCTGCAGCGTCGACCTGCGCTTGAGGCGGGCGTTGCGCACGAGCGCGGCGCCGCGGCTGAGGAGGGCGACGAGGGTGAAGCCCGCCGTCCACCCCGCGAGGTAGCGCACCAGCCCGGGTTCCAGGAAAGCCGCGTACGCCGTAGCGAGCATCAGGCCGGAGGCGCAGCCGAACAGCGCGTAATTCAGCACCGTCAGCGGGGTGTGCCACTCCGGCAGGAACTTCAGGCAGGCGTAGATCATTCCGGTGCAGACGAACAGGGCGAAGCACAGGAGCGTTGCGGCCGCGCCGAGGGCGAGCGTGACGTCCACGCCGGGCAGGACTTCGTGCGCGCGCCACCCCAGCCAGTGCGCGAGCCCGTACAGCGCGACGCAGCCCATGAACGCCGGGAGCGCGATCACCTCGCGCGCGAGCCACGACGTGCGCCACATCGCCGCCGCGCGCCACGCGCGCTCCGGGCGGCCGAGGTGAAAGAACGAAGCGGCGAGCCCCGCCGCCAGGAACGCAAGCGCGAGCGCGGCGGCGAGCGGGTAGAACCGCGCATCCTGCGGTCCGGCGCGCAGCGCGAAGCGTTCCAGCACCTGGACGCAGTAGACCGCGAAGAAGAGCCCCTGCCCCACGCCGAGCAGCGTGGTCAGGAGGAGCACCGACAACGCGGGCCACATCACCAGCTCGTGACGTCGTCGAGCGCGGGCTCGTCGGGGCGCGGGCGCGGCAGCTTGCCGTCGACCTTCAGCGGGTTGTCGACGCGCGCGAGGTCCTCGGCGCGCACTTTCACCTCCGCGCGGCGGCGCGGGAGGTAGTGGTTCGCCGGGCTCGTGCCCCACTCCGGCATGAGGGCATAGCCCGCGCGCTCGCGGATCGCCTGCGACACCTCGGAAGCCGGGTCGTGGACGTCGCCGAAGAGCCGCGCGTTCGTCGGGCACGCCATGACGCACGCCGGCCGGCGGTCGGCCGCCGGCAGCAGCTCGTCGTAGATCCGGTCGACGCACAGCGTGCACTTCTTCATCACCTTCTCGTGCGCGTCGAGCTCGCGCACGCCGTACGGGCACGCCCAGGCGCAGTACTTGCAGCCGATGCACTTGTCGTAGTCGACCAGCACGATGCCGTCGGCGGCGCGCTTGTAGCTCGCGCCGGTGGGGCAGACCGGCACGCACGGCGGGTCCTCGCAGTGCAGGCACGACTTCGGAAAGTGGACGGTCTGCGTGTTCGGGTACTCGCCGACCTCGAAGGTCTGCACCCGGTTGAAGAAGGTTCCGGTCGGGTCCCTGCCATAGGGGTTGTCGTCGGAGAGCACCCCGGCGGCGCCGGAGGTGTTCCACTCCTTGCAGCTCGTCACGCACGCGTGGCAGCCCACGCACACGTTGAGGTCGATCACCAACGCGAGCTGGGTCATCGCGAGCGTTCGTTGAGTGCGAGCTGGGTCATAGCGGCTTGCCGGCCACGAACGCCTGCCACGCGCGCCGCACGCGCTCGACGCCGGGCAGCGGCCCGACCGCCGCGACCCGCGGCGCGGTCTCGGCGGGCTCCTCGGCCGCGGCCTTGTAGATGCGCACGCGCACGTCGTACCACCCGGCCTGCCCGGTCACCGGATCGGAGTTCGAGATCGTCCTGCCCTCCGGCGCCGGCAGCTCCTCCGTGATCAGGTGGTTGAGGAGGAAGCCGAGCCGCGCCTCGTTCGCGTCCGGCGCGAGCGTCCAGGCGCCCGGCGCCTTGCCGATCGCGTTCCACGTCCACACCGTGCCCGGCTCGACCGCCTCCGAGAGCCGCGCCATGCAGCGCACCCTGCCCCACTGCGACTCGACCCAGATCCAGTCGTCGTCGGCGATCCCGGCCGCACGCGCGGCGCGCGGGTTGACGACGAGGTAGTTGTGCGCGTGGATCTGCCGCAACCAGGCGTTCTGCGAGTCCCACGAGTGGTACATCGCCATCGGCCGCTGCGTGATCGCGGCGAGCGGGTACTTGTGCGTGTCGGTGACCTGGGTCTCGAGCGGTTCGCAGTAGAACGGCAGCGGGTCGAAATGGGTGTCGACGCGCGCGGCGAGGTGCGCCGGCGGCCGCCGCCCGGGCCACTTGCCGCGCGCCGCGAGGCGGAAGCGCTGCAGCACCTCCGAGTACACGTGGCACAGGATCGGCTCGGCGAAGCGGCGGATGCGCGCGCGCTGGGCCCACTCCATGTAGCCGCGGTTCCAGTTGCGCATGTACTGGTAGGAGAGCGGCAGCTCGTGGTGGTACACGCAGCCGTTGCGCGCGTACATCTCCCACTGGCGCGGGTTCGGCTCGCCGCGCATGAACTGCTCGCCGCCCTTGCCGCGCCAGCCCGACAGGAACCCGATGCCGGAGCCCGGCTCGGTCTCGAAGTTGACGACGAAGTCGGGGTAGTCGCGGAACTTCCGCGTCCCGTCCGGGCGCGTGAACGCCGGCAGCTTCAGCCGGCCCGCGAGCTCGATCAGCACCTCCTGGAAGGGCCGGCACTCGCCCGTCGGCGGCACTACCGGCACGCGCACCGAGTCGGTCGGCCCGTCGAACTCCGAGATCGGGCGGTCGAGAATCGACATCACGTCGTGGCGCTCGAGGTAGGTGGTGTCGGGCAGCACGAGGTCCGCGAACGCCGTCGTCTCGGACTGGAAGGCGTCGCACACGACGAGGAACGGGATGCGGTACTCGCCCGTCTCGTCGCGGTCGTTGAGCATGCGCCGCACCTCCATGGTGTTCATGGTCGAGTTCCACGCCATGTTCGCCATGAAGATCATCAGCGTGTCGAGGCGGTAGGGGTCGCCGCGCCAGGCGTTGGTGACGACGTTGTGCATCAGCCCGTGCGCCGACAGCGGGTACTCCCAGGAGAAGCCCTTGTCGATGCGCACCGGTGCGCCGGCGTCGTCGACGAAGAGCTCCTCGGGCGCGCCCGGCCAGCCGAGGGCGAGCGCGCCGAGCGGCGTATCGGGCTGCACCGCGTGCGGCCCGCTCGGCGGCTTCGCGGTCGGCGGGATCGCGCGCGGGAACGGCGCCTTGTGCCGGAAACCGCCCGGCCGGTCGATCGTGCCGAGGAGCGTCATCAGGATCGCGAGCGCGCGCACCGTGTGGAACCCGTTCGAGTGCGCGGCGAGCCCGCGCATCGCGTGGAACGCGACCGGGTTGCCGGTCACCGACTCGTGCTCCTTGCCCCAGCAGTCGGTCCACGGGATCGGCAGCTCGAGGCGCTGGTCGCGCGCGGTGATGCCCATCTCGTGCGCGAGGCGCCGGATGGTCGCGGCGGGAATGCCGGTCACGCCCTCGGCCCACTCCGGCGTGTAGCGCGCCACCCGCTCCTCGAGGAGCTGGAACGCGGGCTTGACCGGCGTGCCGTCGGCCATGCGGAACGCCCCGAGCAGGAACGGGTCGGCGCCCTGCGCGTGGGTCGGCACCGGGCGGTCGGTGTGCCGGTCCCACCACGCGTGATTCTGCGGGTACTGCGGGTTGACCTCGTCCACCTCCGGCAGCCGGACGAGCAGGCCCCACCGGTCGGAGGCCTCGTCGACGTTCACCAGCTGCCCGGCGTTGGTGTAGCGCACCAGGAACTCGCGGTCGTAGAGCCCGAGCGCGAGGATCTCGTGGACGAGCGCGAGCAGCAGCGCCCCGTCGGTGCCGGGCCGGATCGGGACCCACTCGTCCGCGATCGCCGAGTAGCCGGTGCGCACCGGGTTCACCGAGACGAACTTGCCGCCCGCGCGCTTGAACTTCGAGATGGCGATCTTGAGCGGGTTGGAGTGATGGTCCTCCGCGGTGCCGAGCATCACGAACAGCCTGGCGCGGTCGAGGTCGGGGCCGCCGAACTCCCAGAACGAGCCGCCGATGGTGTAGATCATGCCGGTGGCCATGTTCACCGAGCAGAACCCGCCGTGTGCGGCGTAGTTCGGCGTGCCGAACTGGCGCGCGAACAGACCGGTCAGCGCCTGCATCTGGTCGCGGCCGGTGAAGAGCGCGAACTTCTTCGGGTCGGTGGCCCGGATGCGCGCGAGGCGCTCGGCCAGGATCCGGTACGCCTCGTCCCAGCCGATCTCGTCGAACGCGCCCTCCCCGCGCGCCGCCCCGGGCTTGCGCCGCAGGGGCCGGGTGAGCCGCGCGGGAGAGTACTGCTTCATGATGCCCGCGGCCCCCTTGGCGCAGATCACGCCCTGGTTGAGCGGGTGGGCGGGGTTGCCGTCGATGTAGCGCACCGCGCCGTCGCGCAGATGCACGCGGATGCCGCAGCGGCACGCGCACATGTAGCACGTGGTGGTCTTGATCTCGTCGGCGGACAAGGGGCGGACAGCCGCTGTGCGGGCCACGATTGTCCGTCGCTTGTCCGATCGGGGCCAACGATTCGTTTGTATCCTGCCATAAACAAGTCGGGAGTCTTCACTTATGAACGCGTCGTTAAGCTAAGATCGCGCGCATGAAAATCTGCATCGTCTCCGACAGCCACGACCGTGCCGACCCGCTCGCCGCCGCGGTCGAGGCCGGCAGGGCCGCCGGCGCGCAGGCGGTGCTCCACTGTGGCGACCTGATCGGCACGCAGACGCTGCGCGCGGCGCTCGCCGCCGGCCTGCCGATGCACGTGATCCACGGCAACAACCTCGGGGACCCGGTGTCGCTCGCGCGCTGGGCGCGCGAGAGCGGCGGGCGGCTCCAGTACCACGGGGCGGACGCCCGGCTCGAGCTCGGCGGACGGCGGGTGTTCGTCGTCCACTACCCGGAGTACGGCCACGCCTTCGCCTGCACCGGGGACTGGGACCTCGTCTGCTGCGGCCACTCGCACGCGGCCGGCGTCGCGCAGGTGGCCAACGTCCGGGGCGGCCGGACCTGGCTGGTGAACCCCGGGACCGTGGCCGGCCTGGCGGCGCCCGCCACCTGGGTGCTCGGCGACCTCGCGGCGATGCGCTTCGAAGTTTTTTCTATGGCGGCATAGCGCCATTCAAGCGCCCGCCGCGCGGCGCCCCCCTTACAATTGCCGCGGTCCAAGGGAGGGACACGATGTTCTCAGTGAATCCGTTCGCCCAGCTCGGGCTCGCGCCCGCGGCGATGCAGACGTACGTCGTCCTCATGATCCTGCTGGTCGTCGCCGGGACGATCTTCGACGTCGTGCACAAGGGCAGCGCCAGGTACTTCTTCGAGAACTGGCGCCGGTCGAAGGCGAAGGGCGCGAAGCCGGTGGGCGGCGGCGCGCTCGTCTCGATCGCCGTGCAGACCGCGGTCGTCGACGTGCTGGCCTCGGGCGAGTTCTGCAACCCGCGCCGGCGCATCGCGCACCTGCTCGGCATGTACGGCTTCGTGCTCTACGTCCTCGCCACCGTCGTGCTGGTATTCAACGCCGCGGCGGGCGCGCTCTGGGCGCAGCTCTGGTGGCTCGGCGGCTTGATGGTCTGCGTCGGCGGCTACTGGTTCTGGTTCTTCATCCGCGTGGACGTCGCCGCCGAGGGCAACTCGCCGTTCCGCGTCGTGCGCGCCGATCTCTTCATCCTGTCGATGCTCGCCAGCGCGACGCTCGGCCTCCTCTGGGCGTTCCTGCAGGCGCGCGGCAGCGCGGCGTCGGCCTCGGTGTTCGGCCTCTACATCCTCGCCACCACGGTGCTGTTCGCCGGCGTGCCGTGGTCCAAGTTCGCGCACATGTTCTTCAAGCCCGCGGCGGCGTTCGAGAAGCGGGTGTCCCGCGCCAACGGCACGGCCGAGAATCTGCCCACGCAGACGCGCGACGACCCCGAGCAGCAGAGGCGGCATTCGATGGAGCTGTTGCAGGGCGCCCCGATGGACATGGGTCTCGGCATCAAGCGCGAAGCGCCCCGCCACTACTAGCAGACCGGGCGCAGCTTCCAGCGAAACGAATCAAGGAGCCGGACCAATGCCTACCTTCGTCTACATGACGAGGTGCGACGGATGCGGACACTGCGTCGACATCTGTCCCTCGGACATCATGCACATCGACAAGACCTATCGCCGTGCGTACAACATCGAGCCCGGCATGTGCTGGGAGTGCTACTCCTGCGTGAAGGCCTGCCCGCAGCACGCGATCGACGTGCGCGGCTATGCCGACTTCGCGCCGCTCGGCCACAGCGTTCGCGTCGACCGGGACGAAAAGAAGGGCACGATCGCCTGGCGGATCAAGTTCCGCAACGGCACGGAAAAGAACTTCCTCTCGCCGATCACCACCAAACCCTGGGGGACGGCGATTCCCAAGCTCGCCGAGGTTCCCGCGCCGAGCAAGGAGATGCGCGACGGAGAGCTGCTGTACAACGAGCCCAAGTACATCCGCATGGACGACGGCGGCCTGCGTACGCTCGCGGCGGCCGGTCTCAAGCTGAAGAAAGGCGTGTACTACTGATGGCCTACCAAACGATCATCGAAGACGGCATCGACATCCTGGTCGTCGGTGCGGGCCTGGGCGGCACCGGCGCCGCCTGGGAGGCGAGATTCTGGGGCCAGAACAAGAAGATCGTGATCGCCGAGAAGGCGAACATCGACCGCTCCGGCGCGGTCGCGCAGGGCCTGTACGCGATCAATTGCTACATGGGCACGCGCTGGGGCGAGAACAACCCCGAGGACCACGTCCGCTACGCGCGCATCGACCTGATGGGCATGGTGCGGGAGGACCTGCTCTTCGACATGGCGCGCCACGTCGACTCCACGGTGCACCAGTTCGAGGAGTGGGGCCTGCCGATCATGAAGGACCCGAAGACCGGGCGCTACCTGCGCGAAGGCCGCTGGCAGATCATGATCCACGGCGAGTCCTACAAGCCGATCGTGGCCGAGGCGGCGAAGAAGTCGGCCGACAAGGTGTTCAACCGCATCTGCGTCACCCACCTGCTGATGGACGAGAGCAGGGAGAACCGGGTGGCCGGCGCGGTCGGCTTCAACGTGCGCACCGGCAACTACCACGTCTTCAAGGCGAAGACAGTGATCTGCGGCGCGGGCGGCGCGTCCAACATCTTCAAGCCGCGCTCGGTGGGCGAGGGTTCCGGCCGCACCTGGTACGCGCCCTGGTCGTCGGCGTCCGCCTACGGCCTCATGATCGACGCCGGCGCCAAGATGACGCAGATGGAGAACCGCATCGTGCTGGCGCGGTTCAAGGACGGCTACGGCCCGGTCGGCGCCTACTTCCTGCACCTGAAGACCTACACGCAGAATTGCCTGGGCGAGGAGTACGAGTCCAAGTGGTTCCCCGAGCTGCAGAAGATGGTCGGCAAGGAGTACCTGGACCCGGAGGCGTCGCACCTGACCCACCGGCCGATCCCGACCTGCCTGCGCAACCACTGCATCATCAGCGAGGTGAATGCCGGCCGCGGCCCCATCCACATGGTGACCATGCGCGCGTTCCAGGATCCGCACCTCGAAGAGGTCGGCTGGGAGAACTTCCTCGGCATGACCGTCGGGCAGGCGGTCCTGTGGGCCGCCACCGACGTGGATCCCAAGAACGAGAACCCCGAGCTGACCACCTCCGAACCCTACGTCATGGGCTCGCACGCGACCGGTTCGGGCGCCTGGTGCTCGGGCCCCGAGGACCTCTCCCCGCCCGAGTATTTCTGGGGCTACAACCGCATGACGACGGTCGAGGGCCTGTTCGGCGCCGGCGACGCGGTCGGCGGCACGCCGCACGCGTTCTCGTCCGGCTCGTTCACCGAAGGCCGTCTCGCCGCGAAAGCCGCCTGCAAGTACATCGACGACG
>JAGVSZ010000203.1 GCA_019137045.1 Betaproteobacteria bacterium | reverse complement strand
GACAGAAGGTCTGGAGACGGTCGGCGGCGCCGAGCGGCTCTGGGCGCGTCCGGGGCTCGCGCTGACGCCCGCCGGCGCGGCAAGGCGGGTCGTGGCGTTCGACGCGTTGTATCTGCTCGGCTTCGGCCCGCGCCTGCCGCAGGCGGTCAAGGATCTCGCGCAGGCGCTCCATGGCGGGTGAGGAGCTGACCGTGCGCGTGGACGGCCGGGCGCTCCGCCCGCGGATCCCGCGTGTTTCGGGCCGGATTCCGCCGGCGGCGGCGCACGGCGGGCTCGCCGCGGCGCTCGTTCTCGCCGCGCTCGTCGCGGTGAGCTCGGGCGCGTTCCAGATCCGCCCCGGCGAAGCGATCCTGATCCTCGCTCACGGCCTCGGGTTCGGTCCCGCCGAGGGGTTCGCCGGCCAGCAGGAGGCGGTCCTGCTGTCGATCCGGCTGCCGCGGGTCGTGCTCGCGATCGTCGTCGGCGCCGGACTCGGCGCCTCGGGCGCGGCAATGCAGGCGCTCTTCCGCAACCCGCTCGCCGACCCGACGCTGATCGGCGTCGCCGGTGGCGCCGCGCTCGCGGCCGCGACGGTGATCGTGATGGGCGTCGTCTGGCTCCCCGGCCTCGCGCGGAGCCTCGGCCCGGCAACGCTTCCGCTCGCGGCGTTCGTCGGCGGGCTGGCCGCGGCCACTCTCGTC
Organism: Betaproteobacteria bacterium; assembly: GCA_019137045.1. Taxonomy (GTDB): domain Bacteria; phylum Pseudomonadota; class Gammaproteobacteria; order Burkholderiales; family SG8-39; genus JAGVSZ01. The sequence continues at coordinate 1,363 of JAGVSZ010000203.1, read as the reverse complement.
TACCGCATCGCCACGCACTCGGGACGGACGTCGATCGCGGTGCTGCTGCTCGCCGGCATCGCGGTCAACGCGCTCGTCGAGGCCGGCATCGGCGGCTTCACCTACGTCGCGAACGACGAGCAGCTGCGGAACCTCGCCTTCTGGCGGCTGGGGAGCGTGGGCGGCGCGAGCTGGGCGATCCTCTCCTTCGTCGGCCCGGCGATCGTGTTGGCGACCCTCGTGCTGTGGCGCCTGGCCGCCCCGTTCAATGCGCTCGCGCTCGGCGAGGCGGAGGCAGGCCATCTCGGCATCAGCGTCCAGCGCGTGAAGGTCGTGGCGCTCATCGCCGCGTCGCTCGCGGTCGGCGCCGCGGTGGCGGTGAGCGGACTCATCTTCTTCATCGGCCTGGTCGCGCCGCACATCGTCCGGCTCGCGTGCGGCCCCGACCACCGCGTCGTGCTCCCCGGCGCCACGGCGCTCGGCGCGATCCTGGTTCTCGTCGCCGACACCGTCGCGCGCACCGTCGCCGCCCCCGCCGAGCTGCCGCTCGGGGTGTTCACCGCGCTGATCGGAGTGCCCTTCTTCGTCGCGCTGCTCCTGCGCGAGCGTCGCGCCTGGAGCCTGTGATGCTCGCCGCAGCCGGAATCACGGTCGTCGCCGGCGGGGCGACGCTCCTGCGCGAGGTCTCGATCGCGCTCGCCCCGGGCGAGCTGGTCGCGCTGCTCGGGGAGAACGGCGCGGGCAAATCCACCCTGCTCAAGACGCTCGCGGGCGACCTCGTGCCGCGCGCGGGCAGCGTGACGATGAACGGCCGGCCGCTGCGCGACTGGCGCCTGCGGGAGCGCGCGCGGCTGCGCGCCGTCCTGCCGCAGAGCGCCGCGCTGGCATTCGGCTTCAGCGCGCTCGAAACGGTCCTGCTGGGCCGCCATCCCCACTCGGACGGCGTCGCACGCGCGCACGACGTCGAGATCGCGCGCGCGGCGCTCGAGCAACTGGACGCTGCCCATCTCGCCGGGCGCCTCGTCACGACCCTGTCGGGCGGGGAACTCGCCCGCGTGCAGCTCGCACGGGTGCTCGCGCAGCTCTGGCCCGCAGAGCGATCCACGGCGCGTTATCTGCTGCTCGACGAGCCGGTTGCGAGCCTCGATCCGGCGCACCAGCACCTCACGCTGCGGGTTGCCCGCAGCTGCGCGCACGAGGATGGCGCAGGCGTGCTCGCGGTGCTTCACGACATCAACCTCGCCGCGCAGTACGCCGATCGCGTGGTGCTGCTCAAGCAGGGGCGTGTCCTCGCCGAGGGTCCGCCGGAGGCGGTATTCACGCCGCAGGCCCTCGGTGACTGCTTCAACGTCGAGGCGACCGTCGTGGCCCATCCGCGCATCGC
>JAGVSZ010000010.1 GCA_019137045.1 Betaproteobacteria bacterium | reverse complement strand
CGGCGCACGTCGAGGGGGTCGCGCCCGAGCGTGCGCGCGATGCCGTCGATCACCCACTCGGCGAGGATCGCGCCTTGCGGCCCGCCGAAGCCGCGGAAGGCGGTGTTGTACTGGGTGTGGGTGCGCGCGAGCAAGGCGCGGACATCGGCCGCCGGCAGGTGGTAGGCGTTGTCGACATGACAGAGCGCGCGCGTGGCGACCGGGCCGCTGAGGTCGGCGGAGAAGCCCGCGCGCGCGATCAGGTCGGCGCGCAGCGCCAGGATGCGGCCCGCGTCGTCGTGGCCGGCGGCGTAGTCGTAGTGGAAGTCGTGGCGCTTGCCAGTGATGACGATGTCGTCGTCGCGGTCCGGGCGCAGCTTCACCGGGCGGCGCAGCTTCGCCGCCGCCAGCGCCGCCACGCAGGCGAACAGCGCCGACTGCGACTCCTTGCCGCCGAAGCCCCCGCCCATGCGGCGCATCTCCACGACCACGCGGTGGGCGGCGATGCCGAGGCAGTGCGCCACCGCCTGCTGCATCTCGCTCGGGTGCTGGGTGGAGCACCACAGCTGCATGCAGCCGTCCTCGCCCGGCTGGGCGAGCGCGACCTGGCCTTCGAGGTAGAAGTGCTCCTGGCCACCGACCTGCCAGCGCCCCTCGATGCGGTGCTGCGCCGCGGCCAGCGCCGCGTCCACATCGCCGCGCACCAGGCGCATCGGCGGCAGCACGAGCTCGCCCGCGCGCGCGGCCTCGACCGGGTCGAGCCGCGCCGGCAGGGCCTCGTAGTCGATGCGCGCGAGGCGGGCGGCACGACGGGCAGCCTCGCGATCGCTCGCGATCACCGCGAACATCGGCTGGCCGACGAAGTGCACCTCGCCTGCGGCGAGGATGGGGTCGTCGTGCACGATCGGCCCGCAGTCGTTGCGCCCGGGGATGTCGGCGGCGACGAGCACGCCGAGCACACCGGGTGCGGCGAGCACGGCGGCGAGATCCATCGCCACGATGCGGGCGTGCGCGTGGGCGGACAGGCCGAGCGCCGCGTGCGCGGTCCCGGCGGGCTCGGGGAGGTCGTCGACGTAGGTGGCCTCGCCGGCCACGTGCAGGTGGGCGGACTCGTGGGGATGCGGGTGGCCGGCGGGGGGCGGAGAGGCCGGCGGTCGCGAGGTGGGCTCGGTCGGGGCGTTCATCGCGGTCTCCTCAGGGCCGGCCGCTGGCGAGATCCTGCGCGGCGAAGGCGCGCGTCTGCACGGCGGCGAGGGGCGCGTCGGGGCGGGTCTCGAGGAAGAAGCGCGCGAGCAGGCCGGCGGCGGCGCGACGGCGGTAGCCAGCGCTGGCGCGCAGGTCGTCGAGCGGGGTGAAGTCGTTGGCGAGCGCGCGCTGCGCGGCGGCGAGCGTGGCCTCGTCCCAGGGCCGGCCGGCGAGCGCGGCCTCGGTGGCGGTAGCGCGCCGGGGCGTCGCCGCCATGCCGCCGAAGGCGATGCGCGGGGCGTGGATCGTGCCCGCGCGCAGCTCGAGCGCGAAGCCGGCGCACACCGCGGAGATGTCGGAGTCGAAGCGCTTGGCCAGCTTCCAGCTGCGCAGGCGTCGCGCGGGCGCGGGCGGCGGCAGCTCGATCGCCTCGACGATCTCGTCGGCGGCGAGGTCCTTCTTCAGGTAGTCGAGGTAGAAGTCCTCCAGCGCCAGGCTGCGCCGGCCGCGCACGCTGGCAAGCACGACGCGCGCGCCGAGCGCGATCAGCGCCGGCATCGAGTCGCCGATCGGCGAGCCGTTGGCGACGTTGCCGCCGAGGGTGCCGGCGTTGCGCACCGGCGGCGAGGCGAAGCGCTCCCACAGCTCGGCGAGCTCCGGGTACAGGTGGACGATGGCGTCGAAGGCGGCGGTGAGCGAGGCCGCGGCGCCGATGCGCAGGCCGCCGGCGTGCGGCACGATCGCGCGCAGGGCGGCGACCTCGCCGGTGTGGATCAGGGTGTCGAGCCGGCGCAGGCCCTTGTTGACCCACAGGCCGACGTCGGTGCTGCCGGCGAGCAGGGTGGCCGCGGGATGGCGGCTGCGCAGGGCGAGGAGCTCGTCCAGGGTGCGCGGG
>JAGVSZ010000043.1 GCA_019137045.1 Betaproteobacteria bacterium | reverse complement strand
GGTGACGACGAGCGCGATGAGGATCCTGGGTTTCATGGTCGCATCTCCTTGAGTGACGCGGGGCCGCCATCGGCCCCGCCACGCGACCAATCTCGCGGCCGGCACTTAAGCGGAACTTAAGGCCGGGCGGGCGCCGGCGGAGGCGAATTCCACGCGCGCGCGCAGTCCCCTCCCGCCGGGGCCCGGAGCGAGGAGGACGCGGGCGCCGTGGCGCTCCGCGACTTCCTTGACGATCGCGAGCCCCAGGCCGCTGCCCGGGCCCTCGGCGGCCTCGCCCCGGTAGAAGCGGTCGAAGACGCGCTGGCGCTCGTGGGGCGGGATGCCGGGACCGTCGTCGGCCACCTCGAAGAAGGGGCCGGCCGCATCCGCGCCCGCGCGCACGCGAACCGAGCCCCCGCGGGGCGTGTAGCACACGGCATTGCCCACGAGGTTGTCGGCGAGCGTGGCGAGGCCCGCGGCGTCTCCCGCGACCATGGCTGGCCCGGCCTCGATGGCGAGCTGGGTCGCGCGGGCAGCTGCCGCGGCGGCATGGCGCGCCGCCGCTTCCCGCGCGATGGCCGCGAGGTCCACGGGCCTCGCCTCCGGCGGGGGCGCATCCGGCGACTGCCTCGCCAGGGCGAGCAGCTGCTCGACAAGCCGCGTGGCGCGCTCGACGCCGTTGCGCAGCGACTCGTGCGCGGCAGCCCGGGTAGCGTCGCTGCGGGCGCGGGTTGCGAGCTGCAGCTGAAGGGAAAGCGCGGTGAGCGGGCTGCGCAGCTCGTGGGCGGCGTCGGCGACGAAGCGCCGCTGGCTCTCGAGAGCACCACCCAGCCGCGCGAGCAGGTCGTTAAGCGCGTCGACGAGGGGGCGCAGCTCTTCCGGCGCGTCGTCCGTGGCGATGGGCTCGAGCGAGCCGGGGCTGCGCCGCGACACCGCGACCGCCGTTCGCTCCAGCGGCGCGAGGGCGCGGCCCACGAGCCGCCAGATGAGCAGGCCCATGAGCGGCAGCGCCACGACGAAAGGCAGCAGCGTGCGCGCGGCTGCGCCCGCGGCGAGGCGGTCGCGCACCGCGAGCGGCTGCGCCACCTGGATGGTGAGCCCGCGCTGTTGCACGGCGTAGGTGCGCCAGGCGCCGTCCGCGGCCCGCGCGGTATCCAGTCCCAGCCGCACGACGGCCGGCAGCCCGGCGAGCGGGTGCGAGTCGTAGAGGAGGGCGCCGTCCGGCCCCCAGACCTGGATCGCGAACTCGAGCGCCTCCTCGCCCTGCAGCGCGCGGGCAAGCGCCGCGGAGCTGAAGCTGCGGTCGCGCAGCGAGAGCGCGAGCTGCCGAAGCTGGTAGTCGAAGATCTCGTTCGCCTCGCCGAGCGCCTGGACGTACACGACGCCCGCGGCGAGGAGGCCGCCGGCCAGCACGCTCGTGAGCAGCCAGAAGAGGAGCCGCCGGCGCAGCGACATCAGCCCGCCGCCGGCGCGACCGAGTAGCCCAGGCCGCGCACGTTGCGGATGAACGCCGGGTCGAGCTTGCGGCGCAGCGCATGGATGTGCACTTCCACCGCATTGCTCGCGATCTCTTCGTTCCAGCCGTAGAGGCGGTCCTCGAGCCGCGCGCGCGAGAGGATGGCGCCGGGACGCTCGCACAAGGCCTCGAGCAGCGCGTATTCGCGGCCCGAGAGCGTCACGCGGCTGCCGTGCCAGCGCACCTCGCGGGTGGCCGGGTCGAGCGCGAGTGGGCCGACCTGCACGGCGGGCCGGCCGCGGCCGGCGTTGCGGCGGCGCAGGGCCCGGATGCGGGCCTCGATCTCCTCCAGCTCGAAGGGCTTGACCACGTAGTCGTCGGCGCCCGCGTCGAGGCCGGCGACGCGGTCGGACACCGCGTCGCGCGCGGTGAGGATGATGACGGGCGTGTCGTCGCCCCGGGCGCGCCGCGCGCGCAGCAGGGACAGCCCGTCGCGGCCCGGCAGGCCGAGGTCGAGGAGCACCAGGTCGTGCACGCCGTGCGCGAGGGCGGCCTCCGCGTGGCCGGCGTCGCGCACCCAGTCGACGGCGAAGCCGTCGTGGCGCAGGCCCTCGCGGGCCGCGGC
>JAGVSZ010000343.1 GCA_019137045.1 Betaproteobacteria bacterium | reverse complement strand
GGAGACGCTCGACACGCTGCCCGACCGCGTCGTCTTCTCGCAGGACCGCGCCTTCGCCGCGGACGACGCCACCAAGTCGATGAGCTTCGTCGAAGCGATCGTGGCCGCGGAGACGAAGTTCGGCACCATCGCGTCGGTCGGCTCGTACGCGCCGCCGAAGCCGCCCGGCAAGTTCAAGGGCGCGGGGGTGGGGCCGTCGCCGGCCTACAGCTTCTCCGCCTGCGTGCTGGAGGCCGAGGTCGACCCGCGCACCGGCTGGATCACGGTGCCGAAGATCTGGATCGCGCACGACATCGGGCGCGCGCTGAACCCGGTGCTCGCGCGCGGGCAGACGATCGGCAGCGTGTACATGGGGCTGGGCGAGGCGCTGATGGAGGAGCAGGCGTTCCGCCGCCTGCCGCCCAAGCTCTCGAGCGCGCTCGTGCACCGCAACCCGTCGATGCTCGACTACAAGAGCCTCACGCACATGGACATGCCGGAGGTCGAGGTCGCGCTCATCGAGGACCCCGACCCGAACTGCCCGTACGGCGCGAAGGAGGTCGGGCAGGGACCGCTCCTGCCGGTGATGCCGGCGCTCGCGAACGCGATCCACGCCGCGGTCGGCGTGCGCATCGACGAGGTGCCGATCACGCCCGAGAAGGTGCTGCGCGCGCTGGAGAAGAAGGCGAAGGGCGAGACGCCGCGCGTGGGACCCGAGCGCTTCCCGTCGGTGCCGTACCCGGACCCGACCTTCGTCCTGCCGCCGTGGGAGGGCGGGGACGGCAACGAGCTGAAGGGGAGGAAAGCCGCATGATGCGCCTGCCGTGGTTCCGCTGGCACGCGCCGAAGAGCGTGTCCGAGGCGGCGAAGATCCTCGCGGGCGAGGGCCCGCAGGCGATGCTGATCGCCGGCGGCACCGACCTCGTGCCGAACATGAAGCGCCGGCACCAGACGCCGCAGACGCTGGTGTCGGTGCGCGGCATCGCCGACCTGAAGGTGCGCGCGAACGGGGCCGGGCTGCGCCTCGGCGCCGCGCGCACGCTGACCGAGATCGTGGAGGACGCGGACCTGCGTGCGAGCTACCGCGGGCTGTGGCAGGCCGCGGCGCAGGTCGCGACCGCGCACCTGCGCAACACCGGCACGCTCGGGGGCAACGTCTGCCTCGACACGCGCTGCACGTACTACAACCAGAGCCACGAGTGGCGCAAGGCGATCGGCTTCTGCCTGAAGCGCGAGGGCGAGACCTGCTGGGTCGCTACCGCCAGCAAGCGCTGCGTGGCGGTGTCGTCCACCGACACTGCGCCCGCGCTGATCGCGCTCGGGGCCAAGGTGCAGCTCGTCTCGGCGCAGGGCGAGCGCGAGCTCGCTCTCGCCGATCTCTACCAGAACGACGGCGTCGACTACCTCACCCGCCGCGCGGACGAGATCCTGACCGAGATCGCATTGCCCGACGCGACCGGGTGGCGCTCGACCTACTGGAAGCTGCGCCGGCGCGGCTCGTTCGACTTCCCGGTGCTCGGCGTCGCCGCGGCGGTGAAGCTCGCCCCGGACGGCGTCGTGGAAGACGCGCGCATCGCGCTCGGCGCTGCGGCCTCGCGGCCGTTCCTGGTGGAGAAGGCGGGCACGCTGCTGCGCGGCCGTAAGCTCACCGACGAGGCGATCGCCGCGGCGGCCGAAGCCACCGCTTCCCGCGCCAAGCCGATGGACAACACCGACCTCGACATCTACTGGCGCAAGGAAGTCGTGGACGACTTCGTCGGCTATGCGCTGCGCGAGGTGCGCGGCGACGACGTGTCCGCGACGCGGATGAAGATCGCGCGGCAGGCGCTCTGAAACAGGAACGGGGGCCGCAGCCCCCGTTCGGTCGCGGCCACCCGGATCAGCGGACCGATTTCTTCGCGCTGTCCACCGCGTCGGACGCAGCCTTCCCCGCCGACTTCGCGGCGTCCTTCGTTGCGTCCCACGCCTTGCCCGCGACCTCGGCGCCCTTGTCCGCGGCGCTCGCGGTCGCAGCGGCCGCGTCCCCGGCCATTTTGGCCGCGGAGTCGCCGGCCGCCTTCGAGGCTTCGACCGTCGCGTCCCAGGCTTTCGCGCTGACCTCGGCGGTCTTCGCGTACGCGCTCATCGTCGCGGCGGTGGCGCTCTCGGCCATCTTCGCGCCGCTCTCGCTCGCAGACTTCGCCATCTCGATGCTCGCGTCCACCGCCTTGCCGGTCATCTCGCTCGTCTTGGCCGCCATCTTCGCCGCGGTGTCCGCGGCGGCCTTGCCCGCGTCCGCGGCCGCCTTGGCCGCCTCGTCGGCAAGCTGCTTCGCCTTGTCCCACAGGTCGCTCAGGACCGGATCTCCTTCTGGTGAGGGGCGGGTAGGCTAGCACTCCGTGGCCCGGGCCGTCATCTTCCCGACGGCTCATGTCGCCCGCACCCCGGAGGCGCGATGATGCTGCGGCGGTCGGCCGGATGGGCCGCGGCTAGACGCGCCGGAACATCGTCCGCTTCGTGTTGCGGAAGTTCGGGCGCACCCGGGCGCTCCACGCGGTGTGCCGCACCGCGAGCCACGGCGCGCTGCCGAGCGTCTGCGGCGCGACGAGCTCGTAGCAGGCGTGGTAGCGCGGGCCGCCGTCCAGGCTGCGGAAGCGCTGCGTGCGGATCGTTCCCGGCACGGCGGCGAGGCCGGGCAGGTGCTCGGTGTCGTACCAGTCGTTGAATTCGCCCTCCGCTTCGGGCGCCACGTCGGTTTCGACGACGTAGTGGAACCGGACCGCGACGCCGTGCGCGGCGCCGCGCAGGTCCTGCAACCGCGCGAGCCGCACCGCCTCGACTGCCGGAACGCCGGCGGCCCCGGCGAACGCCGCGGCGAGCGGGGCCGCGGCGAGCGCGACCGGCTCGCCCAGCAGGAGATACGCGTACGCCTCGGCGCCGTCGAGGCTGACGTTGACGTTCGCCTGGGCGAGCGCGACGGACTGCGCCTGCGCCGCGAAGACGGCGGCCTGCGCGAGCGCGTCCGCCGCCGGCAGGGGCGCACGGCACTTGAATACGACCGCGTCGGTCTCGAAAGCTGGCATGGCGCTCCGCGAGGCTCCGGGGCGCGAGCATAGCGGGTCTGCCCGGCCGGGCAGACCCGGTCACTTCGGCGGCACCGTCCAGAGGTAGAGGGTCGAGGTGCCGATCTCCACGACGCGGTCGGGTTTCCAGTCGCCCATGTCGAACCCGTGCGAGACGATGCGGGTGCCGGGGCGCAGCTCCTCGAGCAGCTTGGGCTTGAGCTGCAGGTTGATCCGCGGCAGCAGGTAGAGCGTCACCACCGTCGCCTCGCCGTAGTCGACCTGGAAGAGATCCTGGTTGACGAAGCGCACGAGCTTGGCGACGCCCGCCTTGCGCGCGTTCGCGTTCGCCTCGCGGATGCGGTCGGGGTCGATGTCGATGCCGGTGCCGCGCACGCCGTAGCGCTTCGCCGCCGCGATCACGATGCGGCCGTCGCCCGAGCCGAGGTCGTAGAGCACGTCGCCGCGCTTCACCTTCGCGAGCCGCAGCATCGCGTCCACGACCGGCTGCGGGGTGGGAACGTAGGGTACGTCGAGCGCTGCCGGCGCGGACTGCGCGCGCGCGACGACCGGGAGGAGCGCGAGGCCCGCGCAGAGGGCGAGCACGGCGCCCCAGCGCGGCAGGCCGCGGGGGGCGAGGGGTCGTGGCCGGACCGGAGGCGCGCGCATGGCCGGCTAGAATAGCCGCAAAGCGCCGGCGGCCGGGCGGTGATCTTCCGTGCAGACTGCACGAGCGGCGTCCGGCGCGCGCGCGACAGGGAGCAAGCGCAGATGGCCGCGTCGGCGCCGTTGAAACTCGACATCTACCCGCACATCCTGCCGCGGCCGTACTTCGAGCGCATGCAGGCGATCGCGGCGAACGACCCGGCGCTCGCCGGCCAGCTCAAGCGCTGGGTGACCGTCCCGGTGCTGCACGACCTGGACGCCCGGATGCGCATGATGAAGCGCTTCCCCGGCTACAAGCAGGTGCTGACGCTGTCGATGCCGCCGCTGGAGTTCCTCGCCGGTCCGGAGGAGTCGCCCGCGCTCGCGCGCATCGCGAACGACAGCATGGCGGAGATCGTCGCGCAGCACCCCGACCTCTTCCCCGCGTTCGTCGCCTCGCTGCCGATGAACAACGTGCCGGCGGCGCTCGCGGAGATGGACCGCGCGCTCGGCACGCTCGGCGCGAAGGGCGTGCAGGTCTTCACCAACGTCAACGGGCGGGCGCTCGACGAGCCGGAGTTCTTCCCGGTCTTCGAGCGCGTGAGCACCCGGTACGACCTCCCGGTGTGGGTGCACCCGGCGCGCACCGCCCGGTTCGCCGACTACCCGGGCGAGCCGAAGTCGAAGTACGAGATCTGGTGGGCGTTCGGCTGGCCCTACGAGACCACCGCGTTCATGGCGCGGATGGTCTTCTCGCAGGTGCTGGAGCGGCTGCCGAAGCTGCGCATCATCACCCACCATCTGGGCGCGATGGCGCCGTACTTCGAGAGGCGCATCCGCTACGGCTACGACCAGTTCGGGAGCCGCACCGCCGACGAGGACTACGGCGCGCTGCTCGCGCGCATGGCGAAGCACCCGGTCGAGTACTTCCGCACGTTCCTCGGCGACACCGCGGTGAACGGGTCGGCCAGCGCGCTGCGCTGCGGGCTCGACTTCTTCGGCGCGCGGCGGGTGCTGTTCGGGACCGACTGTCCGTTCGACCCGCACGGCGGCCCGCTCTTCATTCGTGAGACGATCCGGGCGATCGACTCGCTCGGGCTCCCGCGCGCCGAGCGCGACGGGATCTATTTCGGCAACGCGCTGCGGATCCTGCGGTTGAGGCTGCCGGCGGCGCGGCCCGCCGCCGGGCGGGCGCCAGCGCGCAGAAAGGCACGGCAATGACCACCCAGAGACCGGACGCGTCGGGCTTTCCCGCCGACATCTACACCGAACCGGCGGAGATCGACCCGGACACGATGAACAACCTCGGCCCGCTCGCGCCGCTCGCCGGCGTGTGGGAGGGCAAGCGCGGCCTCGACGTCAACCCGAAGGCGGACGGGCCCGCGGAGGACGCGTACACCGAGCGCTACGAGCTGCACCCGATCGACCCGCAGCCGAACGGGCCGCAGCTCCTCTACGGGCTGCGCTATCACCAGCACGTGCTGCGGCCGGGGAAGCCCGAGACCTTCCACGACCAGGTCGGCTACTGGCTGTGGGAGCCGGCCACCGGGACGGTCGTGCAGACGCTCACGATTCCGCGCGGCCAGGTCGCGCTGGCGAGCGGGACGGCAGCGCCGGATGCAAAGGCGTTCGAGCTCGTGTGCACGTTCGGCTCGCCGACCAACGGGACCTGCTCGATCCCGTTCCTCGACCACGCGTTCCGGACCCTCGAATACCGCATCAAGGTGGCGGTGAACGGCGACGGCACCTGGTCCTACGATCAGCTCACGCTGCTGAAGATCGCCGGGACCGACCAGCTCTTCCGCCACACCGACCGCAGCACGCTGCGCAAGGTCGGCGCGCCCGCGCCGAACTGGCTGCTGCGCGGGAGCGGCGGCTGAGTCGCGCGCCGGGGCGCGCGCCGCTCAGCTCGGGTCGAAGACCGGCACTCTCGCGCCCGCCGCCGCGGCCGCCGGGATGTCGGGCGTCGCGTAGGTGAGGAAGCTCTCGGGCAGCGCGGTGCCCCAGTACACGCCGGTGCCGCGCTCCTCCTCGTTCCAGGTCACCGGCTCCCAGTCGGGCGCGGTGACGAGATAGCTGCCCGAGTACACCTCGACGCGGTTGCCGCCGGGCTCGTAGGAGTAGAGGTAGAAGCCCTGCGAGTTGTTGTGGCGCGACGGGCCCGCCTCGATGAAGATGCCGTTCTCGGCGAGGATGTCCGCGGCGCGCAGCACGTCGGCGCGGTCGTCCACCCAGAGCGAGAAGTGGTGCAGCCGGCCGCTGCCGCCCTTGACGTCGAGCACGTAGGCGACCTGGTGATGCATGATCGAGGGACTGAGCCAGGCGCCGATCTCTTTCGTGCCGCGCTCGAAGACCACCTGCTCGTGCAGCCGGAAGCCGAGCGCCTGCTGCACGAACGCGCGGTTCGCCGGGACGTCGCGCGCGAGCAGCGCGAGGTGATCGGTGCGCCGCACGTTCACGCCCTTCGCCGTGTACCGCATCGGCAGGTTCTTGAGCGTGGAGCGCAGGTGGTCGGGCGCGACGAACTTCTGCTCGTCGTAGTAGACCTCCATGAGATGGCCGTCCGGGTCGCGGAACCGGTAGCTGCGGCCGCGGCAGAAGTCGCCGTCGATCCAGCCGATCCCGCGCCCGGTCGCCGCGATCGCCTGCACGCGCCGCTCGAGCGCGGCGGGACTCACTGCGCGCCACGAGATGCAGCCGACGCCCGGCTGCGCGGCGGCGGTGAGCTTGAGCGCGCTCGCCGCGTGGTCGCCGTACCCGCGCAGGTACGCGGAGGAGCCGGCGACGTGCACGACCTCCATGCCGAGGACGTCCTTGAAGTACCACAGGCTGCGGTCGAGCTTGGGCGTCAGCAGCTCGACGTTGCCCAGATGGGCGATGTCCTGCACGGGATCGGCTTGCGCGCTCATCGGCGGTCTCCTCGGGCGCGGCGGCGGGGCCGCGCATGGGAACCAACGTAGTGCGCCGGCCGCGCCCCCGCCCTGACCTGGATCAAACTCCGCGCGCCGCCGCGGGGCGATGGCGTAAGATCGCGCGAGCCGGTGCCATTGCGCGATGTCCGAAACGACCCGCTGGGCCTTCCCCGAGAACCTGCAGCCGAAGCAGGCCGATTTGCGCTTCAACCTCCAGGCGGCCCTGGACGCCGCGGTGCTCCTGCGCACGGAAGTCCCGGAGGATGCGTTCACCGCTTCCACCCTGGGCACCGAGCGCGTCGGCAACGGCGTCGTGATCCGCGCCGACGGGCTGGTGCTCACGATCGGCTATCTCATCACCGAGGCGACCTCGATCTGGCTCGCGACCAACGCGGGCCAGGTCCTGCCCGCCCACGCGGTCGCCTACGACCAGGTCACCGGCTTCGGGCTCGTGCTGCCGCTCGGCCGGCTCGACGCGCCCGTGCTCGCGCGCGGGTCGGCGGCCGCCGCGGCGGTGCGCGACGACGTGGTCGTGATCGGGCACGGCGGCCGCGCCCACGCGCTGCAGGCGGAGCTCGTCGCGAAGCGCGAGTTCGCGGGCTACTGGGAGTACGTGCTGGACGAGGCGCTGTTCACCGCGCCGCCGCACCCGCAGTGGGGCGGCGCGGCGCTCGTCGACGGCGACGGGCTGCTGCTCGGCATCGGCTCGCTCCTGGTGCAGGACCCGGCCGCGCTCGGCGGCGGCGCGCAGCAGGGCAACATGTTCGTGCCGATCGACCTGCTCGATCCCATCCTCGACGACATGCTGAGCCTCGGCCGGCCGCGCGGGCCGGCGCGGGCGTGGCTCGGCATGTACACCGCGGAGGACGGCGATCGGATCGTGGTGGCGGGGCTCGCCACCGGCGGCCCGGCCGAGCTCGCCGGGGTGCGGCTCGGGGACGTCGTCGCCGAGGTCGGCGGGGAGCGCGTCGCCGGGCTGGCGGCGCTGTGGCGCGTCGTCTGGCGCCAGGGTCCGGCCGGCGCCGAGGTGCCGCTCGGGCTCCTGCGCAACGGCGCGGCGCGGCAGGTGCGGGTGCGCACCGCCGACCGCAACGACTTCCTCAAGAAGCCGCCGCTGCATTGAGCGCGGACGCGGTCGCGACGCGCCTCCTCGGGGCCGCCCGCGAGCTGTCGCGCGCGCTGGCGCGGCTGCGATTCGCGGCGCCGGTCGCGCACGTGTACGACCCGCTCCAGTACGCGTGGGCGCCGTACGAGGCGTACGTCGGCCGCTACGGCGCGGGCGCGAAGCGCGTGGTGCTGCTCGGCATGAACCCGGGTCCGTTCGGGATGATGCAGACCGGCGTGCCGTTCGGGGAGGTGGCCGCGGTCCGGGACTGGATGGGGATCCGCGCGCCGATCGCGCGACCGCGCCGCGAGCACCCGAAGCGCCCGATCGAGGGCTTCGCGTGCGCTCGCTCGGAGGTGAGCGGGCGGCGCCTCTGGGGATGGGCCGCCGCGCGCTTCGGCGCCGCGGACGCGTTCTTCGCCCACTGGTTCGTGCTCAACTACTGCCCGCTCGTGTTCCTCGAGGCGTCGGGGCGCAACTTCACCCCGGACCGGCTGCCCGCCGCGGTGCGCGCCGAGGTCGAGGCCGCGTGCGACCGGCACCTCGCGATCGCCCTGACCGCGCTCGCGCCGCGCTGGACGATCGGCGTTGGCGCGTTCGCGGAGAAGCGCCTCCGCGCGGTGCTGGAGAGCCCGCTCGTCGACGGCGCGGTCGCGCGCCGGATGCGCGTCGGGCAGATCCTGCATCCGAGCCCGGCGAGCCCGGCGGCGAACCGCGGCTGGGAAGCGGCGGCCGAGAAGCAGCTCGCCGCCCTGGGCGTGCCGCTCGGCGGCTAGGGGTAGAGCCCGCGCCCGCGCGCGAAGAGCCGGGTGAGCCCGAGCAGCGTGTCGATGTTCGGCGTCGGCACGCCCACCTTCTGGCCGATCTCGCGCACGACCGCGACGATCCCGTCGAGCTCGATCGGGCGCCCGGCCTCGACGTCCTGCAGCATCGAGGTCTTGAAGGCGCCGAGCTTGCGCGTCACCGCGTTGCGGTCCGCGGCCGACTGGGTGACGCCGCAGCCGATGCGCGCGCCGATCGCGGCCGCCTCGCCCATCGCCGCCGCGCAGAACGCGCCCACCAGCTCGTCGTCGAGGATGCGATCGCCGGTGGCGCCGGTGATGGCCGACACCGGGTTCATCGTCATGTTGCCCCAGAGCTTGTACCAGATGTCGCGCTGGATGCGCTCCGAGAGCTGCGCGTCGAACCCGGCGCGCGCGAGCTCGGCCACGAGCCGCTCGACGCGCGCGGAGCGGCCGCCGGCCGGCTCGCCCACGATCAACCCCGCGCCCATGCCGTGCCGCACGAGGCCCGGCTCGGGCGACGCGCAGCTCGCGTGCACGACGCAGCCCACGACGTGGCGGGTCGGGATCGCCGCGCCGATCGCACCCTGCGGGTCGACCGTCGCGAGCCGCGTCCCGGCGTAGGGGCCGGGCAGCCCGTCGAAGAACCACCACGGCACGCCGTTCATCGCGACGAGCACCATCGTGTCGGGGCCGAGCAGCGGCCCGATGCGCGCCGCGACCGCGGCGAGCGCGGGGCCCTTCACCGCGACCACCACGAGATCCTGCGCGCCGAGGCGGGCGGGGTCTTCCTCCGCCGCGACGCGCGCGACGATCGTGGCGCCGCCCTGCACGAGCCGCAGCCCGTGCCGGCGCAGGGCGGCCAGCGTCGCGCCGCGCGCGACCGCG
>JAGVSZ010000471.1 GCA_019137045.1 Betaproteobacteria bacterium | reverse complement strand
TGCCGCCTCCGCCCCGGTGCGTCCGCGGCCGGCGGCGCGCGCGCCGCGCCCGCCCCCCGCGCCGCGCGCGGGTTTCCGCGCCGGAGGACTCATGCGGCGACCTTCTCGATGCCGACCCGCACGAGGTCCGCGGCCGAGCCGGTGGCGTCGGTCAGGTCGAGCGACATCGGCACGAGCGCGTTCATGCTCGGCGCGTGCAGGTCCTTCGCGAACGGCTGCACCCACTGGTCGAACTGGCCGATCATGAGCAGCGTGTCGGGGCGGATGCCCTGGCGCAGGATCGCGGGACCGCGGGTCGAATGCACGTACGAGCGCACCTCGACCAGGTCGCCCTCCTCGATGCCGAGGCGGCGCGCCGTGCCGGTGTTGATCACCACGCCGCGATGGCCGCGCACGTTGCCCGACACCTCGTGCATGAGCTGCAGGCTGACGTTCGCGCCCCACGAGTACTGCATGCTGCGCGAGGTCACCAGCCAGAACGGGAAGTCCGCGAGCGCGCCGTGCTTGGCGGCGTCCTTCTCCCAGATGCCGGGGAAGTCCTTCACCGCGGGCAGCGCCTGGTACTCGGTGAGCTGCGTGTCCCACCACTGGATGCCGACCTCGTGCAGCCGCCGCCCGAGCTCCTGCCCGACGCGCAGGAGCTGCTCCTGGTACGGCATCTCGAAGCGGATGCCCTGCTTGCGCAGCTCGGGGAAGAGGTACCAGGTGAGGCGCGGGATCGGCCGCGTGCGGTAGCCGTGCTCGCGGTACCAGTCGAGGCCGTCGGTCGCGGCGCCGTCGGTGAGCTCGGCGCTCGCGGCCCGGCACACGCGGTCCCAGATCGTGTTCGCGTCGTGCTTGACCGCGGGGTCGAGCGTGAAGTCCCAGCCGCTGCCCGCGAGCGCCGTGCACGCCGCGCCGCGGTTGATCGCGCCGTTGTACTTCTCGAGCAGCCCGGTGCGCGCGGCGAGCTCGGTCGCGATGTCGGTCATGTCGCGCGCTTCCCCGCGCGGCGGCACCGCCGGCTGGCGCAGCGCGAAGCCCTCGTGATCCCAGTACGACTCGACGAACTTGGTCCCGCCGATGCGCAGGAGCTGCGTCGACTCGATGTCGGTCGCCTCGGGCAGCAGCACGTCGGCCATCCAGTTCGTCTCGTCGAGCGTGTACGCGAAGGCGACGGTGAACGGGAACTCCGCGACGCGGTCGGCGATCTCCCGCGTCTCCCAGAACGAGATGGTCGGGTTGGTGCGGTAGACGAACCACAGGCCCGGCGCCGTCACCTCGGGCCAGTGGTCGGGCGCCTGCTTGCGGAACATCCACGCGAGGTGCGTCGGCCCGAGCGCCTGGCTCCAGGGCGAGCTCGCCGACAGCGGCACCAGGGTGGAATGCGCGTTGCGCACCTTCGGCTTGCGCCGCCAGGTGTCCTTCCCGGTCGGGTTCATCGGGTACTGCATGAACCCGTCGGGGCCGGGCACGACGCTCGCCTGGCGCGAGGTCGCGGGCCGGTTCAGCCGCACGGTGGTGCCGAGCGTGCCGCCCGGCACCTCGAGGCCGCCGACGAGGCAGGCGGCGAGCGTGCGCGCGTAGACCGACTCGTAGCCGCCCCACCCGTTGGTCACCGTCTTGCCGAGCGCGATCGCCACCGGGCGCAGGGGCAGCGTCTCGCCCTCGATCTCGACCGTCGCGCCGACCTGCGCGTGCTCCAGGTACTCGGTCGCGATGCGGCGCACGGTGCCGGGCGCGATGTCGCAGACCTTCTCCGCCCACTCCGGCGTGTACTGCGCCATGTGCTCGACCAGCCGCGCGAACGCGGTGGTCGCCGTTATGCCCGCGTGCGGCCACTCCTGCCCGTCCGCGCCCACCTCGAGCGCGTCGAGCGTGAACTGCCCCTCGAGCGCCGGCTCCGTCCCCGGCGCGTCGAACGGCACCGCGGCGTTCGACTTCGCGTCCCAGAGCAGCGGCTTCCTGGTCGCGGGATGGCGCAGGAAGAAGCCGTTCGGCCCCACCAGGTAGGGCGAGCCGGTGTGGTGCTTGAGGAAGGGCACGTCGAGCGCATCGCGCGGCTTCTCGTGCAGGAGCACGTGGATCATCCCGAAGAGGAAGGCCGGGTCGGTCTTCGGCCTGATCGGGATCCACTCGGCGGAGGCCGCGCCGGTCACGGAGAGGTGCGGCTCGAGCTGCACGCGCTTCATGCCGCGCACGCGCGCCGCCGCGTGGCGCCATGCGCCCGCCACGCCCCCCGAGGCCTCGGTGTTGGCGCCGAACGACAGCACGTAGCGCGTGGTCGGCGTGTCGGGGCAGACCGTGAACGCGCGGTGCCAGAGCTCGCCGTACAGGTGCTCCGAGTGGTAGCACTTGACGCCCTGCCCGCTGCCGAAGCTGAAGTCGACCGGGCCCCAGGCCGCGAGGAACGCGGGAAACGTGCCCATGTAATAGGTAGGGGTACCGCCGCCGCCGAAGCTCGCGGCGACGCGCGGATAGCCCGCCTCGTCGGTGAGCCCCTTGGCGCGCAGCTCGTTCAGCTTGCCCGCGACGAGGTCGAACGCCTCGTCCCACGAGATCGGCACGAAGCCGGGGTCGTGGTCGCGGCCCTTCTTCGGGTTGGTGCGCTTCATCGGCCGCAGGCACCGGTTCGGGTTGTAGGTCTTCTGGACGATCCCGTACGCCCGCACGCAGCACTTGCCCCCGCCCGGATGCACGTCGGCCACGGCGAAGTTCGGCTCGACCTCGGTCGCGACGCCGTCGACCACCTTCACGGTGAGGAGGTCCGGGCCGGCCACGCACTGGTAGCAGTACTCGGGGACTTTCTTCACCGTCGCCGCCATGCTTGCCTCTGGTCGTCACGGCCCGAGGGGCCACACCCCCTCGGGCATTGCAGCGTCAAGAGAACCGCCCTAGCTGCCGCGCGCCTGCGCCGCCTTGGCCGCCACGCGCGCGCGCAGCTTCTCGACCTCGACGACGAAGCGGCCGTGCTCGCCGCGGCTCACCTCCTCGGCTCCGTCGCGCGCGACCAGGTCGAAGGCGACCTTGCGTCCGTCCACCGCCTTCACGGTGACCGTGATCTCGACGCTCATCCCGAGCAGGGTCGCGCCGCCGTGGGTGACGCTGATCCCGGTGCCGACCGAGTCCTCGCCCGGGTCGCAGTGCGCGAGCAGGAACTCGCGGCACGCGATCTCGAAGTCGCGCACCAGCTCGGGCGTCGCGTAGACGCGCAGGTTCTCGCCCAGGAAGTCGATGGTGCGCGGCTTGTCGATCGTGATGCGCCGCGTCGCGGTGAGGCCGGGCTTGAGGGTGTCCTTCATCGTTCCTCCGGGGAAGCGTCGATCTTACTCGCTGAACGCGGCCGGCGCAGGTGCGCGGGCCGGCAGAGTCTACAAGAGCCGCCCGGGCGAAACTCTTGATCCAGGCTAAGGCGGGAGGCGCATTCGGGCCTAGCATGCCCCCGATGGAGGAGACCGGGGGCCTGGAACCGATCGAGCGCGCGAGCCGCGACGAGCTCGCGCACGTGCAGCTCGAGCGCATGCGCCGGTCGTTCGCGCACGCGTACGCGCGCGTGGCGCACTACCGCGCGGCGTTCGACCGCGCCGGCGTCCGCCCCGAGGACCTGCGGACGCTCGCCGACCTCGAGCGCTTCCCTTTCACCACCAAGCAGGACCTGCGCGCGAACTACCCGTTCGGCATGTTCGCGGTGCCGATGGCCGAAGTGGTGCGCATCCACGCCTCGAGCGGCACCACCGGCAAGCCGACCGTGGTCGGCTACACGCGCGCCGACCTCGACCTGTGGGCGCACGTGATGGCGCGCACGATGCGCGCGGCCGGCGTGCGCCCGACCGACCTCGTCCACAATGCGCTCGGCTACGGCCTCTTCACCGGCGGGCTCGGGTTCCACTGCGGCGCCGAGCGGCTCGGCGCGACCGTGGTGCCGGTGGCGGGCGGCCAGACCGAGCGCCAGGTGCAGCTCATTCGCGACTTCGCGCCCGACGCGATCTGCTGCACGCCCTCGTACATGCTCACGATCGCCGACGAGTTCGCGCGCCAGGGCCTCGACCCGGGCGCGAGCTCGCTGCGCGTCGCGCTGCTCGGCGCCGAGCCCTGGACGAACGAGATGCGCAGCGCGATCGAGGCGCGCTTCGGGCTCGACGCGATCGAGTGCTACGGCCTGTCCGAGGTGATCGGTCCGGGGGTCGCCGCGGAGTGCGTCGAGTCGAAGGACGGCTGCCACGTGTGGGAGGACCACTTCTACCCCGAGATCATCGACCCGGCGTCGGGCCGCGTGCTGCCCGACGGCGAGTTCGGCGAGCTCGTGCTCACCTCGCTCACGAAGGAGGCGCTGCCGGTGGTGCGCTACCGCACGCGCGATCTCACCCGCCTCCTGCCGGGCAGCGCGCGCCCCGCGATGCGCCGCATCGCGAAGATCACCGGGCGCAGCGACGACATGCTGATCATCCGCGGCGTGAACGTCTTTCCCGGCCAGATCGAGGAGCTGATCCTGAAGTCGCCCGCGCTGTCGGCCCACTACCTGCTCGAAGTCTCGCGCCCGCGCCACCTCGACGAGCTGGCGGTGCGGGTGGAGGTGCGGCCCGAGCTCGCGCAGGCCGGCGCGGCCGCGTGGTCGCGCGCCGCGCGCGAGCTCGAGCACCACATCAAGTCCTACGTCGGGGTCAGCACCCAGGTCGTGCCGGTCGGTCCCGGCACGCTGGAGCGCTCCGCGGGCAAGGCGAAACGCGTGCTCGACCTGCGGGGCAGGCCGTCGTGAGCCAGGGCTTCCTCATCTTCGCGGTGCTCCTCAACGCGGGCCTCGGCGTCGTGGTGTTCTGGTGGGTGTACCGCGAGTTCCGGCGCAGCTCGCGCAGGAAGTGACCGCGCGCGCGCGCCGCCGCGCGGCGCCCGGCGCCGCTTGACCCACGTCAAGGCCCGCGCACGTTCGAGCCGGATCATGGACCGCCCATGAATGCGGCCGAACCCATCGCGACCGACCTCCCGCCGCTGCGGATCGGGGGGCGCTCGCTCCTGCCGATCGTGCAGGGCGGCATGGGCGTCGGGATCTCCGCGCACCGGCTCGCGGGCGCGGTGGCGCGGCTGAACGCGGTCGGCACCATCGCGAGCGTCGACCTGCGCCGTCACCACCCCGACCTCATGGCCGCGACCGGCACCGCGCGCGACAAGGCGGCGATCGAGCGCGCGAACCGGGTCGCCCTCGACCGCGAGATCCGCGCCGCGCTCGCCGCCGCCGGCGGACGCGGCCTGATCGCGGTGAACGTGATGCGCGCGGTCGGCCAGTACGCCGACTACGTGCGCCAGTCGTGCGAGAGCGGCGCGCACGCGATCGTCGCCGGCGCGGGGCTCCCGCTCGACCTGCCCGAGCTCGCCGCCGCATTCCCCGCGGTCGCGCTCGTCCCCATCCTGTCGGATGCGCGCGGCGTCGGGATCGTGCTGAAGAAGTGGCAGCGCAGGAACCGGCTGCCCGACGCGATCGTGATCGAGCACCCGCGCCACGCCGGCGGGCACCTCGGCGCGGCGCGGATCGAGGACCTCGCCGACCCGCGGTTCGAGTTCGCGCGCGTGCTCGAGGAGACCTTCGCGCTGCTCGCGCGCCTCGGCCTGGAGCGCGAGCGCATCCCGCTCGTGGTCGCGGGCGGCATCGCCTCGCCGGAGGCGGTGCGCGCCGCGTTCGCCCTCGGCGTGGCGGCGGTGCAGGTCGGCACGCCGTTCGCGGTCACGCTCGAGGGCGACGCCCACCCCGAGTTCAAGCGCGTGCTCGCCGAGGCGCGCCCGGAGGACATCGTGGAGTTCACGAGCGTCGCGGGCCTGCCGGCGCGCGCGGTGCGCACGCCCTGGCTCGCGCGCTACCTGGAGCGGCTGCCCGCGCTGCAGGCGCAGGCGCGCGCGCGGCGCGAGTGCCTGCTCGCGTGGGACTGCCTGGAGGTCTGCGGGTTACGTGACGGGCTGGTGAAGGCGGGCCAGTTCTGCATCGACAACCAGCTCGCGCGCGCCCTCGCGGGCGACGTCGAGCACGGGCTGTTCTTCCGCGGCGCGGGCGCGCTGCCGTTCGGACGCGAGATTCGCCCGGTGCGGGAGCTCGTCGCCCATCTGCTCGGAGCGCCGGCCGCGGCGTGAGCCGCGCGGCGCGCCCGCCGGCAGCTAGGCGGCCTCCTGGACGCGGCGGACGAACGTGACCGGCCGCGCCGCCTGCTCGCCCGCATCCTCGTACGCGAGGCACTTCTCGCACACGGTGCCGCACACGTTCTCGGCCAGGTTCGCGCGCCGCAGCGCGCGGAACTTCTCCGAGTGCCAGGCCTCCTGGAACGACATGGTGTTGAGGTCGCCCATGTCGAAGCGGCCGTCGTGGTCGAAGCAGCACGCCGAGAGGTGGCCGTCGTAGGTGACGTGGCCCTCGGTGAAGAGCGACCAGCACGGCAACGGCTTGCGCAGCGCACCGACGCGCCCCTGGTTGCCCGCGGTGGGCCGCGTGCCCTTCGCGCCGCTGGTGAGCCCGGCCTGGCCGTAGAGCGGCAGCCAGTAGTGCTCGTCGACGTGCGGCAGGATCGCGTCCACCGCCTGCTCCATGCGCTGCTGCTGCTCGCCGTCGTAGAGGATGCTGGAGGCGTACAGCCCGCAGCGGTGCCCGGTCTCGGCCGCGACCTCGTCGCGGATGCGCCGCGCCTGCCGGATGTGCTCGGCGATCGCGGCGAACGTGCCCGCCTTCACGCCGGTCACCTCCTGGAACTGCTGCGCGTCGGCGAAGTTGTAGCTGAACTTGAGGCTGTCGAGGCCGGCGGCCATGCACGCGCGGATGCGCTCGGCGGTCGCCATGCGCCCGTTGGTGGTCAGAAAGACGTAGGGGTAGCCGCACTCGACCTTCGCGTACCGGATCGCCTCCGGCAGCCACGGCACCAGGAACGACTCGCCGAGGTAGAAGCAGCCGAGCTCCTCGACGCCCAGTTCCCGCATCTCGCGCACCACGCGGCTGAACAGCGACCAGGACATGTCGCTCTTGTGCCGTAGCCGCATGTGCGAGGCGCAGAAGAAGCACTTGAAGTCGCAGCGCGCCGTGAGCTCGATCTTGACGCTCTTGGGGATCGGCGGCGCCTCGCTCCGGTACTCGTCGGTGAGCAGCGTGATGCGGTCGATGCGCTCGGTGATGCCCACGGTTTTCTCCCGTACAAAAAAAATCGGCGGAACGCTTTCGGGTCTCGCGACCCTGGGCAGTTCCGCCAAACACCAGGAGTGAACGTATGGTGCCAGCGTGCCGCTGGCGGACAGTGACCTGGATCAAAGGATCGGCCCGGCCGCGCGCGGCTTTGGTCCGGAGGTGACGCGTTGGGCGCCGCGCGCGTGATGGAATGCCCCGGCCGCGCCGCGCGGCGCTTGGCAACGGGCGACGCTAGCCCTGATAGGCGCGCAGCCGCTCGGGATCGGTAACGCGAATGATTCTCCCGCGCACCTCGATCAGCCCGGAAGTCGAGAGGTCGTGCAGGATGCGCGAGAAGTGCTCGCGGGTGATGTTGAGCCGCGAAGCGAGCACGCCCTTGCTGGTGGCGAGCGCGATCTCGATCGGGGCGTTCGGCGGCGCCTCGTCCGGCGCGTCGCGCAACAGGTACCCGATCACGCGCTGGGTCCCGCTGCGCAGCGTGTAGGCCTCCAGGTCGTGCATCAGGCGGTGCAGCCGCTGCGCCAGCCCGGCGAGCATCTTGCGCGCGAAGCGCGGGTTGCGCTCGAGCTCGGCGAACACCCCCGCCTTGCCGATCTGGAGCAGCAGGGAGTCGGCGAGGGTCTCGGCGAACACCACGTAGGGCTTGTCGAGGAACATCACCGCCTCGCCGAAGCTCTGGCCCGGCCCGAGGATCTCGACCACCTTCTCCGACCCGTCGGCGGCCCCGAACGCGAGCTTCACCTGACCGTACACGACGACGTGGAACCCGACGCAGGCCTCGCCGCGGCGGAAGAGGATCGTCCCGGTGGGGGCGCGCACCTGAGCCGTCCCCGCCGCGATGCGGTCGAGCTCCGCGTCGGTCAGCTCGCGGAAGAGCGGGACGTTCTTGAGGAACTCCTGGATGCGGATCGGTGCGGCGGGCACGCGGGCATGCTCGGCCCCACCCGCCGCCTCGATCTTTGATGCGCGTCAAACGGCCCCCCCGCGGGGCGGGGCGCCCCTTAGAACGGGTCCATCGGCGGTTCGATTCCCGACGTCCGGACCGGGCGCTCGGGCGCGCGCGCCGCGGCCTCCGCGGCCCTCAGGACCGGTAGTCGATCCAGTTCGGCCCGCGCATTGCGCGCTCCATCCGCCGCACGGTCGCCTCGAACATGCGCCGGCACGTGCCGCCGTCCGGGTCGAAGTTCATCGCATCGCGCCGGCACGACTCGCGCACCGCCTCGGTGAGCGCAATGTCGTAGCCGCCGGTCGCCTCCGCCTGGCACTGGACGTCGCAGGCCCGCTGCAGCGTCCACAGCAGCGCGAACGCGTGCGCGACGTCGCGCTCGGCCACCAGCAGCCCGTGGTTGCGCAGGATCATGACGTGCCGGTCGCCGAGGCTCTGCACCAGCCGCGGCTGCTCGTCGGCGCGCACGGTGATGCCCTCGAAGTCGTGGTAGGCGACGCGGCCGACCAGCATCGCGCCGTAGAAGTCGTCGTGGCGCAGCCCGGCGCGGCGGCAGGCGATCGCCATGCCGGTCGTGGTGTGGGTGTGCATGATGCAGTGCGCGTCGTCGCGCGCCGCGTGCACCGCGCCGTGGATGATGAAGCCGGCGCGGTTGACGCCGTACTGCGTCGGCGCCACCGGGTTGCCGGCGAGGTCGATCTTGACCAGGTTGGAGGCGGTCACCTCGTCGTACCACAGCCCGAACGGGTTGATCAGGAAGTGCCGCTCGGGCCCCGGGACGCGCACCGTGATGTGGTTGAAGATCGTCTCGTTCCAGCCGTACCAGTCGAACACGCGGTAAGCGGCGGCCAGATCGAGCCGCAGCCGCCACTCGGCCTCGCCGATGTGCGCCGGCCTGGTCAACACGCCCGTCTCGACGTTACCCATCTCCGCCTCCCTTCCTGGTGGTGTCGCGCGCATCGCCGCGCGCCCGAACGAGCGCCCCGGCTCCGTCGAACGCCGCCGCCGGAGACCCCGGTCGGCGACGGCATTCTGCCCCGGATCGGCCCGGCCGGCGGGCGGCCCGCGCTCGCAGCGCGCCTCACCGCGCCAGCGGACCCGCCGCTCGGTCCGGGAAGGTGCGATCCGGCCGCCCCCGCGCCCCGCGCCGGGCCGCCGCGGGCGGTGCCTCGTCTACAATCTGGGGACCCATGCGGCGCGTTCCCCGAACCCTGTCGGACCTGGACCACGGCCCCGTTCAGCGGGTGCTCAAGGGGCTGGCGGCGTGCGGGATCGGCG
>JAGVSZ010000112.1 GCA_019137045.1 Betaproteobacteria bacterium | reverse complement strand
TCGATCCCGGCGCGCGATCTGAACGAGCCGGTCTTCCAGCACGGCGCCGGCGGCCGGCGCGAGATCATTCTGCCCGGCAACAAGGAGTACGTGACCGGCGACGAGATCGAGCGCCCGCCCGCCGGCGGGCGCGGCCAGGGCGGCGGCGCCTCCGACGACGGCGAGGGCGAGGACGCCTTCCGCTTCCGCCTCTCGCGCGAGGAGTTCCTCGACTTCTTCTTCGAGGACATGGCGCTGCCCGACCTCGTCAAGACCCAGCTCGCCGCGATCCCGCACCACAAGCGCGTGCGCGCCGGCTACCGGACCGACGGCACACCCACCAACCTGGCCGTGGTGCGCACGATGCGCGAGTCGCTCGCGCGCCGCATCGCGTTCGGCGGCCCGCACTCGGGGCGGCTGCGCGAGATCGACGAGGAGCTCGCCGCGCTCGCGCGCGACGGCGCCGGCGCGGACGACCCGCGCGTGCTCGCGCTCCTCGCCGAGCAGGCGGAGCTGCGCAGCCGCGTCGCCAGGATTCCGTTCATCGACACCTTCGACCTGCGCTTCCGCAACCGCGTCACCCAGCCGATGCCGATCGCGCAGGCGGTGATGTTCTGCATCATGGACGTGTCCGGTTCGATGGACGAGTCGCGCAAGGATCTCGCCAAGCGCTTCTTCATCCTGCTGCACCTGTTCCTCAAGCGCCACTACGAGCGCATCGAGATCGTGTTCATCCGCCACCACACCACCGCGAAAGTGGTCGACGAGGAGGAGTTCTTCCACTCCACCGAGACCGGCGGGACGGTGGTCTCGAGCGCCCTCGCGCTCGCCGCCGAGGAGATCAAGGCGCGCTTCCCGACCGACCAGTGGAACATCTACGTGGCGCAGGCCTCCGACGGCGACAACTGGGAGGGCGACTCGCCGCGCTGCCTCGAGCTCCTGCTCGAGGACCTGCTGCCGGTGGTGCAGTACTTCACCTACGTGGAGATCACGACCGGCGAGCCGCAGAACCTCTGGGTGCACTACGAGCAGGCGCGCGCGGCGCGCTCGAACATGGCGCTCGGCCGCATCCGCGACCGCACCGACATCTACCCGGTGCTGCGCGAGCTGTTCGCGAAGAAGGAGAAGGCGGCCGCGTGACGAAGCCGATCCGCCCGCCCGGCAAGAAGAGCCAGATGCCGCTCCCCCTCCCCGAGTCGCACCGGCAGCGCGCCGGCGAAGGCCACGGCGCGGAGGCGCTGCCCGCGCGCGACCCCGCGCGGCGGCGCGCCGAGCCGCTGTCGACCGGGTCGGAGTGGAGCTTCGACCTCATCGCGCGCTACGACCGCGAGATCGCGCGCGTCGCCGCGGGCTACGGGCTGGACACCTACCCGAACCAGGTCGAGATCATCAGCGCCGAGCAGATGATGGACGCCTACGCGTCCAACGGCATGCCGATCGGCTATTACCACTGGTCGTTCGGGAAGCGCTTCCTCGCCACCCAGCAGGTCTACAAGCGCGGCGCGATGGGGCTCGCCTACGAGATCGTGATCAACTCCAATCCCTGCATCGCCTACCTCCTGGAGGAGAACACGATGCCGATGCAGGCGCTGGTGATCGCGCACGCCTGCTACGGGCACAACTCGTTCTTCAAGGGCAACTACCTCTTCCGCACCTGGACCCAGCCCGACGCGATCGTCGACTACCTGCTGTTCTCGCGCCAGTACATCATCGAGTGCGAGCAGCGCTACGGCGAGGAGGAGGTCGAGCGCACGCTGGACGCCTGCCACGCGCTCGCCACGTTCGGCGTCGACCGCTACAAGCGCCCGCCGAAGCGCACCCTCGCGCAGGAGCGCCTGCGCCTGAAGGAGCGCGAGGAGCACCTCCAGGCGCTGGTGAACGAGCTGTGGCGCACCCTGCCCCGCCGCGCCGACGACGCGCGCGAGCAGCCCGAGGCGCAGTTCCCGTCCGAGCCGCAGGAGAACCTGCTCTACTTCGTGGAGAAGCACGGGCCGCTGCTGGAGCCGTGGCAGCGCGAGATCGCGCGCATCGTGCGCAAGCTCGCGCAGTACTTCTACCCGCAGCGCCAGACCCAGGTGATGAACGAGGGCTGGGCCACCTTCTGGCACTACACGATCATGCAGACCCTGTACGACGAGGGGCTGCTCGCCGACAGCTTCCTGCTCGAGGTGCTGCACTCGCACACCAACGTGCTGACCCAGCCCGGGTTCGACAGCGAGTACTACGGCGGGATCAACCCCTACGCGCTCGGCTTCGCGATGTACCGCGACCTGCGGCGCATCTGCGAGGCGCCCACCGACGAGGACCGGCGCTGGTTCCCCGACATCGCCGGGTCGGACTGGCTGAAGACGCTCGACTTCGCGATGCGCAACTTCAAGGACGAGAGCTTCATCCAGCAGTTCCTGAGCCCGAAGCTCGTGCGCGACTTCCGCCTCTTCACCCTGGTCGACGACGAGGATCTCCCGAACCTGCGCATCGGCGCGATCCACGACGACGCCGGCTACCGCCTGGTGCGCGAGTCGCTCGCGCGCCAGTACTCGCTCGCCGAGCGCGAGCCCAACATCCAGATCGTGGGCGTCGACGTGGGCGGCGACCGCTCGATGACGCTGCGCCACTTCCGCCACGACCGCCGCCCGCTCGCGCCGATGTACAAGGACGTGCTGCGCCACCTCGCCTACCTGTGGGGCTTCACCGTGCGCCTGGAGACCGCGAAGGAGGACGGCACGGTCGAACCGACGCACGAGTGCAAGGTCGACAAGCGCCGCCGCAGCGATCCGACCCTCGCCGCGGCGCTGCGCGCCGCCGGCTGAACCCCGCCGCGTACTACCATTGGCGCCTTCGCCTCCGGAGGACGCCATGACCACCCGCCCCGCCGCGCTCGTCTTCGACGCCTACGGCACGCTCTTCGACGTCCACTCGGTGGGCGCGGAGGCCGAGACGATCTGGCCCGGCCGCGGCGCGCAGCTCTCGCAGCTCTGGCGCGCGAAGCAGCTCGAGTACACGTGGCTGCGCAGCCTGATGGGGCGCTACGAGGACTTCGCGCAGGTCACCGCGAGCGCGCTCGGCTACGCCTGCGCCGCGCTCGCGCTCCCGCTGGGCGAGCCCGAGCGCGCGCGCCTGCTCGACGCGTACCTGCGCCTCGCGACCTTCCCCGAGGTCGCCGCGGCGCTCGGGCGGCTGCGCGGGGTCCGGCTCGCGATCCTGTCGAACGGGTCGCCGGCGATGCTCGCGCCGGTGGTCCGGAACGCCGGCCTGGCCGGCCTGATCACCGACGTGCTGTCGGTCGACGAGGCGCGCGTCTTCAAGCCCGACCCGCGCGTGTACCGGATCGCCGTCGACCGGCTCGGCGTGCCGGCGGAAGCGATCGGGTTCGTGTCGTCGAACGGCTGGGACGCGATCGGCGCCCGGGCGTTCGGGTTCCGCACGTACTGGGTGAACCGCTCGGGCGCGCCGGTCGACCGGCTGGGGTTCGAGCCCGACCACGTCCTGCGGTCGCTCGCGGACCTGCCGGCGCTCGTCGGCTGAGCCGGAAGCGCCCGCCCGCGGGCGGCCGCGACGCGCGGGAGCGGCGCGGGCGCGGGTTATCATAGGCGTGCAGCGCACCCGCCATGCCGATGAAGTTCTGCTCCAACTGCGGCGCCCCGGTCGAGCTCCGCGTCCCCGCCGGCGACAACCTCCCGCGCCACGTCTGCCCGGCGTGCGACACGATCCACTATCAGAACCCGAAGATGGTGATCGGGTGCATCCCCGAGTGGGAAGGCCGCATCCTCCTCTGCCGGCGCGCGATCGAGCCGCGGCTGGGCCTGTGGACGCTGCCGGCCGGTTTCATGGAGAACGGGGAGACGGTCGGGCAGGCGGCGCTGCGCGAGACGCTCGAGGAGGCGAACGCCCGCGTCGAGCTCACCGCGATGTACTCGGTGCTCTCGGTCCCGCACGTGAACCAGGTGCACATCTTCTACCGCGCCCGGCTCCTCGACCTCGCGTTCGGCGCCGGGACCGAGAGCCTCGAGGTCGGGCTGTTCGCGGAGACCGACATCCCGTGGCGCGAGATCGCGTTCCGCACCGTCTCCACCACCCTGCGGCACTACTACGCCGACCGCCAGGTCGGCGCGTTCGGCTTCCACGCCGGCGAGATCCTCCCGGTCAAGTGACCGCGCCCGCCCGGCGCTTGGTGTTCCGGCGGCCGCGGGAGTAGATTGGCGCGCCGATGCCCCCCGGACGGCATCGTCGCGCCCGCCACCCGGCTGCCGGGTCCGGCAGGCGCACAACAACGCGAACCGGGAACGGAGGAGACCCGCCATGAGCCTGCCCGCCTCGATCAGACTGCCGCTCGTCCTCACGCTCGCGCTCGCGCACGCGCCGCTCGCGTTCGCCGCCGACCCTGCACAGCTCGACGCCGCGAACACGGCGTGGATGATCACCGCCACGGCGCTGGTGCTGTTCATGACCCTGCCCGGGCTCGCGCTCTTCTACGCCGGGCTCGTGCGCGCCAAGAACGTGCTCTCCGTCCTGATGCAGTGCGTCGCCATCACCTGCGTGGTCACGCTCGCCTGGGTCGTGGTCGCGTACAGCGTCGCGTTCGGCGACGGCGGCGCCGCGAACGCGTGGTGGGGCGGGTTCGGCAAGGCCTTCCTCGCGGGGGTGGACGCGAAGGCGCTCCGGGGAACGATCCCGGAGACCGTGTTCGCGATGTACCAGCTCACTTTCGCGATCATCACCCCCGCGCTGGTCGTCGGCGGCTACGCCGAGCGCGTCCGCTTCTCCGGGATGCTCGTGTTCAGCCTGGTCTGGCTGCTCGCCGTCTATGCGCCGGTCGCGCACTGGGTGTGGGGCGACGGCTGGCTCGCGCGGCTCGGGCTGATGGACTTCGCCGGCGGCACCGTCGTGCACCTCAACGCCGGGCTCGCCTCGCTCGTCGCCGCGCTCGTGCTCGGCCGCCGCCGCGGCTTCCCGGAGACGCCGATGCCGCCGCACAACCTCACGATGACGGTGACCGGCGCGTGCATGCTGTGGGTCGGCTGGTTCGGATTCAACGCCGGCAGCGCGCTCGCCGCCGACGGCGCGGCGGGGATGGCGATGCTCGTGACGCACGTCGGCGCCGCCAGCGGCGCGTTCGCGTGGATGGTGTGCGAGTGGGTGCGGTTCGGCAAGCCGTCGGTGCTCGGCATCGTGACCGGCATGGTGGCCGGGCTGGGCACGATCACGCCGGGCTCGGGCTTCGTCGGCCCGCTCGGGGCGATCGTGATCGGCGGCGCGGCCGGGGTGGTGTGCTTCGCCGCGACCAACCACCTGAAGCGCGCGCTGCGCGTGGACGACTCGCTCGACGTCTTCCCGGTGCACGGCGTCGGCGGCGTGCTCGGCACGCTGCTCACCGGGGTGTTCGCGGCGAGCGCGCTCGGCGGCGTCGGCTACCCCGAGGGCCGGACGATGGGCGGCCAGGTGCTGATCCAGCTCGCCGGGATCGCGGCGGTGGCCGTATGGTCCGGCGTCGTCAGCTACCTGGCGCTGAGGGTGACCGACGCCCTCGTCGGCATGCGCGTCGCGCCCGAGGAAGAGACCGAAGGCCTCGATACGGTCCTGCACAACGAGAAGGGATATAGCCTCTGACCGGTCGCGGCGGCGCGAGCCATTGACAGCGCGGGAGCGGCTGGCTAGCTTCGTCGCATGGAGCGAAGGGCTTTCGTTCGGGCCTGCGGCATGGCCGGTGCGGCCGCGGCGCTGCCGCAGCTGCTCTCGGAGGCGCTCGCGCAAGGCGACGCCGAGCCGCGCCGCTACGGCCGCGCCCGCCTGGTCGGACCGGACGGCGCGCCGCTCAAGTCCAAGGCGATCCCGGTCGGACAGAACCTCATCTTCCACTACCCGTTCGCCGGGACGCCCTGCTTCCTGCTCGACCTGGGCAGGCCGACGCGCCCGCGCGCGCGGCTGCGGACCACCGCCGCGCGCGCCTACGAGTGGCACGGCGGCACCGGCGCGAGCGGCGGCGTCGTCGCCTACTCCGCGATCTGCGCGCACAAGCTCACCTATCCCACGCGCGAGATCAGCTTCATCAGCTACCGCGCGGAGAAGACGCCGGGGAGCCGGTTCGCGCGCGTCATCCACTGCTGCTCCGAGCACAGCCAGTACGACCCGGCCGACGGCGGCCGCGTGCTCGCCGGCCCCGCCCCCCAGCCGCTCGCGGCGATCCTCCTCGACTACGACCGGGCCGCGGACGAGCTGTACGCGGTCGGGACGCTCGGCGGGGAGATGTTCGCCGACTTCTTCGCCAAGTACGCGCTGCGCCTCGCGCTCGAGCACGGCGGGCGCGCGCACGCGGCGGTCGAGGGCGCGTGCGAGGTGAAGCCGCTCGGGGACTACTGCCGCCAGCAGGTGAAGTGTTGATCCCCTGGCTCGGCACAGGCACCGCGTTCCCCCCCCTCACTTCAGCGCTCGAGGAGCCGAACGGCCTGCTCGCGGTCGGCGGCGACCTCTCGCCGCGCCGGCTGCTCGCCGCCTACCGCCGCGGCATCTTTCCGTGGTACTCCGAGGGCGACCCGATCCTGTGGTGGAGCCCCGACCCGCGCATGGTCCTCTTCCCCGCCGAGCTGCACGTGACGCGCTCGCTCGCCAAGACGCTGCGCAACGCGGCCTACGAGGTCCGGTTCGACACTGCGTTCGACGACGTGATGCGCGGGTGCGCCGCGCCGCGCGCCGGCCAGCCGGGCACGTGGATCACCGCCGAGATGCGCGGCGCGTACGGCCGGCTGCACGAGCTCGGCTACGCGCACAGCGTCGAGACCTGGGTCGACGGCGCGCTCGCGGGCGGCCTGTACGGCGTCGCCATCGGCCGGGCGTTCTTCGGCGAGTCGATGTTCTCGCGCCGGCGCGACGCCTCCAAGATCGCGTTCGTGCACCTCGTCGCCTACCTGCGCGCCGAAGGGTTCGGCCTGGTCGACTGCCAGATGCACACCGGGCACCTCGCCTCGCTCGGCGCGCGCACGCTCCCGCGCCGGGAGTTCTCCCGCCGCCTGAAGGAATTGGTAGACTGCGACCGACCGCCCGGGCGCTGGCAAGCGCCACCCGCCGGGGCGCAGCAGAGGAGCGCGCAAGCCGCCGCATGTCGCAGCTGAACGACCTGCCGCACGCCGTCCTGCAGTTCTACGTCACGGCGCCCTATCCGTGCAGCTACCTGCCGGGGCGGATGGCGCGCTCGCAGGTGGCGACCCCGTCGCACCTGATCGGCAACGACCTGTACGGCGACCTCGTGCGGCTCGGGTTTCGCCGCAGCGGGATCTTCACCTACCGGCCGCACTGCGACACCTGCCGCGCGTGCGTGCCGGTGCGCATCCCGGTGGCCGCGTTCGAGCCGACGCGCTACCAGCGGCGCGCGATCCGCCGGCACGAGGGCCTCGCCGCGAGCGCGCTCGGCCTGCGCTTCCGCGTCGAGCACTACGCGCTGTACCTGCGCTACCAGGCGGCGCGCCACGCCGGCGGCGGCATGGACCAGGACAGCCGCGACCAGTACTCGCACTTCCTCCTGCAGAGCCGCGTGAACACGCGGCTGGTGGAGTTCCGCGACGGCGCGAAGCTGGTGATGGTGAGCATCGTCGACCAGCTCTCCGACGGGCTGTCGTCGGTGTACACGTTCTTCGACCCCGAGCTCGAGGGCGGGAGCCTGGGGACGTTCAACATCCTGTGGCAGATCGAGCAGTGTCGCGCCGCCGCGATGCCGTACCTCTATCTCGGCTACTGGATCCGCGACAGCCGCAAGATGGCCTACAAGGCGCGCTTCCGCCCGATCGAGGGCCTCGTCGACGGCGTCTGGCGGCGGCTCGAGCCGGGCGAGGTGGACGGCTGAGCTACACTCCGGCGCGCATGCTGTACGGACTCGCGCGCCCGCTGCTCTTCCACCTCGATCCCGAGACCGCGCACGAGCTCGCACTGCCCTCGTTCCGGCTGCTCGCGCGCTGCGGCCTGCCGGGGCTGCGCGGCGGCCCGCTCCCCGGCCCGCGCGTGCGGGCGATGGGCCTCGAGTTCCCGAACCCGGTCGGGCTCGCCGCCGGGCTGGACAAGAACGGCGCGTACATCGACGCGCTCGCCGCGTTCGGCTTCGGCTTTCTCGAAGTGGGCACGGTGACTCCGCGCCCGCAGGCGGGCAACCCGCGCCCGCGCCTGTTCCGCATCGTCGAGCGCGAGGCGATCATCAACCGCATGGGGTTCAACAACGTCGGCATCGAGCGCTTCGTCGCGAACCTCCGGCGCGCGCGCTACCGGGGCATCCTCGGGGTCAACATCGGCAAGAACGCCGACACCCCGATGGAGCGCGCGGCCGACGACTACCTCGCCTGCCTCGAGCGCGTCCATCCGTACGCGAGCTACGTCGCGCTGAACGTCTCGTCGCCCAACACCAAGCACCTGCGCCGCCTCCAGCAGGCCGGCGAGCTCGACGCGCTGCTCGCTCGCATCGCGCGCCGCCGCGCCGAGCTGGCGAAGTCCGCGCGGCGCCGCGTCCCGCTCGCGGTGAAGATCGCGCCCGACCTGGACGACGAGCAGATCGCCGCGATCGCGCGGCTCGTGGAGCGCCACGACATCGACGCGGTCATCGCCACCAACACGACCGTGTCGCGCGCGGGCGTCGAGGGCCTGCCCCACGCCGACGAGCCCGGCGGACTCTCCGGCGCACCGGTGCGCGCACAATCGACGGCCATCGTGCGCAAGCTCGCGCGCGCGCTGGGCGGGGACGTCCCGGTGATCGGCGTCGGCGGCATTCTCGGCCCCGCGGATGCGCGCGAGAAGCTGGGGGCGGGCGCCGCGCTCGTGCAGGTCTACACCGGCCTCGTCTACCGGGGCCCGGCGCTGGTGCGCGACATCGTCGGCGGGCTCGCCGCCCCGGCGGCGCGCGCGGCGTAGGCGGCCCCGATGCGCGCAGACGAGATCGACCGCCTGCTCCCCCAGACGCAGTGCACCCGCTGCGGCTTTCCCGCCTGCCGGCCCTACGCCGAAGCGGTGGCGGCGGGAGCCGCGGCGATCAACCGCTGCCCGCCGGGCGGCGCCGCCGTCATCCGCGCGCTGGCCGCGCTCACCGGGCGGGCCTACCGGCCGCTCGACCCGTCGTGCGGCGTCGAGCAGCCGCTGCGCGTCGCCCGCATCGACGAGGCGCGCTGCATCGGCTGCACGCTCTGCCTCCAGGCCTGCCCGGTCGATGCGATCGCCGGCGGGCCGAAGCGGATGCACACGGTCATCGCCGCGCTCTGCACCGGATGCGACCTGTGCGTGCCGCCCTGCCCGGTCGACTGCATCGAGATGGTGCCGGCGACGGGCGCCGACGCGTTGTGGACGCACGCGCGCGCGGATGCGGCCCGGGCGCGCTACCGCGCGCGGAACGCGCGCCTGGCGCGCGCGGAGATCGCGCGCGCCGACCG